>CAMNJH010000037.1 GCA_946541275.1 uncultured Prevotellaceae bacterium | reverse complement strand
TGCTATTGTTATGGTATAGAGGTATTACAACCTGTGGTTTATCGAATGCTTACTTCATTCGTACATTCGTCTTATGAAAAAAGGAAACAAGAGGCATTGTCTTGTTTCCTTTTTTCTTATATGGACTTCCCGTATTACTTGAACGGCAGATACCAGTTTTTCTCTTCGCGCAGATTGACCACGGGATTCTTGTAAGCCAGCTTGTCTGCCAGCCACTGGCTGCCATAGTCAGCACCATAGAGACCGTCAGCATTCTTGTGGCGGGCTATGCGGGTGAGATCGCCAAAGCGATTACCCTCGAAGGCCAGCTCCAGGGCCATTTCGTCGCAGATAATGTCCTCCACGGCATTAATGGTGTCGCGCTTGGTACCTGTCACAGGCAGTCCTTGCTTCTGCTTCAGCTCTTCCAGCTTCTTGCCTACTATGTCATGCATCCTGTAGGCCTGCACTCCCTGAGTATAGTTGCAACCACGGCTATGAATGCCCCAGTTGCCCTCAAACCTGGCAATGTTCTCATCAGAGAGGAAAGGCACGGTGGTTCGCAACATATCCAGGGTGGCAGGCTGGATGTAGCGTCCAAACTCAAGATCGGTGCTATCGCCCTGAGCCACGTATAACAGCAGGTCCTCGTTGATGCCATCCTTCAGTATGGCGAAGGCTGCGTCTGGATAGCCCATACGGTTAATGGCTTCGGCCAGGCGCAGATAAACGCCAGCGGTACGATAGATGGGAATGTTGGCATTGTTGAACTTTATCATCACGCTAAACGCAGAATCGTTTTTAGACACCTGCTGCATGGTGAGCAACCGGCGCAGGTCGCCCAGCTCGGCCGTTCGCACCACAGTGGCACCACCCGTGGCGCCGGTTGGGGTATAGTAGAAGGTCTGTGCATCCGAAAGGGCTACATAGCTGTCAGATGCGCTGATCTGGCGCTCCAGCAGGAAGCGCTCGTTGGAGTTGGCCGAACCACCAGTGGTACTATAGAAGTCATAGCCGAAATAGCGGGGAAGCTCAGTGACTACACCACGAAGTTTATTGGCTGCCATGGGGATGTAGGTAACAATGTCATTGTCGCTGCCCACGCTGAAGATACTCTGCCATCGAAAATCATCGCTCGTCACAGACATAGACATGGAAGTGGGAAGCTTGTCGTCAAAAATACGCATAAAATAGGTATCCATGACATCAATATATGCCCTACGGATAGTCCACCTGTTGACTTTCAGGAAATTGAAATAGTAGCGTGCAGCCAGCTCGTACTGATGGGTTTCCAAGTAAAGATCGCCCAATACTAGGTCAACGGGAATCATGGCACGTCTGGTACTGACGGTCTTCTCCGCCTTCCTTTCAGAATCTTCGCTACTGTTCAGTTCACCTGCGCTCGTGCTCCCATAGTCGGGCACGGGTGTCCCGCTGAACTTGATCAGTTCAGGAGCCAGAGCATCACAGATGCCCCTCATGTCCTTGCTGTCCTTGAGACTATTGGCATCTTCAATGCTTACCAAGGGGTCAGTATAGAAAGGCACTGTGCCATAGTTCTTGGCGAGCTGCATATAAGCCCATGCACGTACGGCCAGTGCCTCGGCATACTCAGGAATGGCCACCTGACGGCTACCCGTGCGGAGGGAGGTATCACGATGGGCAATGTAGTAATTGCAGTTATTGATGATGCGATAATAGACGTAGGCGGAGTCATACTTGTTGGTGACATCAGCAGAGAAGTCGGCCAAGTGACGCAGATCGATTTCGGTGTACTGGTTGGTAGCCACCAAATCGCCACGCATTTCGCCCGTCATGACATACTGGTCAGCAGCCATCTGAAGTCCCTTCAAGATGCCAAGTGTGTAGAACATGGAATCGGTCTTCTGGTCGAGAGCCGGATCGAATATCTGTCGGTTGCTGTCGGTCTCGAACATATCCTCACAACCTGCCGTTACTGCGATGCCGCATAATATGAGGCCCACAGCTAAATACTTCTTGATATTGATGGTAATCATAATTACTAATTACAAATTGCTAATTAATTACAGGTTGATCTTCATACCCAGAGTGAAGGTACGACCAAGGGCAATGTTTCCAGCATCGATGCCCTGATAGAGCACTGAGTTGGCCACACTGCTTTCGGGGTCGTTGCCCAGATAGCGGGTGAGGGTGAACAGATTGTTGGCCTCGGCCCAGACACTGAGTCCCTGCAGCCACATCAGGTTAACGGGAACCTTGTAGGTCAGGCGCACTGTCTTCAGGCGAAGATAGCTGCCATCCTCAATCCATCGGTCGCTGAAGCGCGAATTACCCATGGGGTCGTCAAAGCTGATGCGGGGTATGCTGGTCTGCTGACCCTCGGAACGCCAGCGATTGGTCATAGCCGTGGTCTGGTTGTAGAAGTTGAAGCCGCCCTCCAGGATGCTGCGTTGATAGTTGAACACATCGTTGCCCAGCGAGTAGTTGAAGCCAACGTTGAGCGTCAGGTTCTTCCAGTTGAGCATGGCGAAGATGTTGCCATAGATATCAGGATTGGGATTGCCGATGATGGTCTTGTCAGCCTCGCTGATCTCACCATCGCCATTGATATCAATGAAATGCATGTCACCAGCACGGAAATACTGAGGAGCGCCAGTAGCATCGGTCAGGTAGAGATAGCCACCCTTGCCAGCAGCAGCTGCACTCTGGTCAGTGTCAAAGACACCATCGGTCTTGTAGCCATAGAACATGCCTACGGGCTGCCCTACGATGGTAGCCACATTATCAGTGCCATAGATGGAAGAAGTGAAGCCCTGTCCAATGAGCTTACCACCTATGTAGAGGGGTTTGTCATCAGGAAGGCTTTTCACCTTATTAACATAATGGCCCATGCTGGCTCCTACCTCCAGCTTCAGATTGCGGGCCACCACGGGCTTGCCCATAATGGTCACCTCAAAGCCTGTGTTATCCAGCGAACCGCCGTTGCTCCAATAGTTGTTGATACCGGCCACAGGATTGGAGAATGACTTCAAAGTGAGCAGATTGCTGGTGTGGTTGAGATAATAGTCGAAGTCAATACCCAAACGATTGTTCAGCAAATAGGCTTTCATGCCCAAGTTGATCTTGCGAGTCTGCTCCCACTTGATGGTTGTATTGCCGATGTTGTCGAGCACAGCAGCAGTCGACTTATAAAGGTACTTGGACACACCGAACGACGTACGAGCCGCGTAGTTACTGATATCGTCATTGCCGCTGATGTCAAAGCCGCCTTTTAGCATCAGATAGTTGAGCCAGGGAGTAGCGTTCTTTCCGCCAATGAGCTTCTGGAACCACTCCTCATTGGTGAGAGCCCATCCCAGTTGCACACTGGGGAACAAGCCCCAGGCCACACCACCAATCTTCAGTCCATCGGCTTCTTTACCGAAACGGCTACTGGTCTCCATGGCCAACGATAGCTGGAGGAAATAGCGATTGCGGTAATTATAATCGGCATTAGCATACCAGGTCATATTACGCCAGGCATCGTCTGCGCCAGTGGCCTCTGTGAAATCCATGGCAGTAGTAATGCCAGGAGTCTTGTCATTACCAGCTGACGACCACTGTCCTTGGGGTTCGTTGTCATCGAAAGCAAACGATGTATAGCGCAAACCCGCAAAAACGTCGAGGAAATGCTCACGCAGTTGCTTGGTCCACTGCAGGCGAGTATCGCTCTGTATACTTGTTTCCTTGGAGAACATGGACATGGACTTGGTTTGCACACGGCCTACGTCTTTCACCATGAATGTAGGCATGCCTCCCTTGGGGCGATAGTAGTTTTGCGACACGCGATCCAGTGTATAGCTGAAAGTCTCGCTGAGCACGAGCGAACGGCTGAACTCATAGCGAGGAGTAATGACAGTGTTGAAATGGGTGGTTTCCACTCGGTTCTTATTAACAGCTTCACCATTGGCCAGCAAGGCTGTAGGATTACCCAGCGTCAAGTCCTCGTTAAGCACGGTCAGATAGTCATCGGCTTCTGACAGCGTGGATGACAGCTTGCGCGTCACATTATTAAATGTATAGGGGTTCAGGAACGGTGACTTGATGAGCGCCAGGAAGGTGGGCGACGAGACGGTGCTGCTTGTTAAGCTCTCGGGAGCGCCATTGTCGAAGACATCACGATTGAGCTTGGCGTACGACATGTCAAAGCGTGTGGTGAGCTTGTTGATGACATTGATATCCGTATTGAAGCGCACGTTCAGACGATTAAAGCCATTCTTGCGGGCTGTGCTCTGTCCATCAGTGTAACCCAGGGAAAGGTTGTACATACCCACGTCATCACCACCCTGCACATTGATGTTGTAGTTCTGGTTCAAGGCCGTGTGGTAGACTTCATCCTTCCAATCGGTACTATTGTGATATTTTGTATAGTAATACTTGGAGGGATCATCAATGAGGAACTTGAACGTGTTGGGATCTGTGTAGAGCGAAATATCGGGATGCGTACCCAGCATTTCAGAAGCATAAAGCCTATACTGACCAGCATCCATCACATCGGGAGTACGGGGAACAAGCGTAACACCCACCCCAACATTGGCATCGATGCGAGTGGCCATGCTATGACCACGCTTGGTGTCAATCAAAATGACACCATTGCCACCTTTGGCACCATAGATAGCCGTGGCATTCTTCAGCACGGTGACCTTCTCAATGTCCTCAGGGTTGATGTTCAGCAACAGATTGGTATAATCGCCATAGTGAAATGAGGAGCGCGTCTGCTGCAGGTCCTGTACGATGCCATCGACAACAAACAGCGGCTGGGCATTGGCCGTCAGAGAGTTCAAGCCACGCACGAACATGGCTGCGCCGTAGCCTGGGCCACCAGAACGGGTGATGCTGCGGACATCGGCGCCGAGCAAATCCTCAATATCGGTCTCAACGGTCTTCGAAGTGGTGTTTTGAATACCGGCGACTGCCATGGCACTCACAGGCATGGTCTTGCCATACATGGGACGGAACTTGTCGCTCATCATTTCAATGCGCAAGGCCGCGTCATTGCCACCCAGACCTACATGCTGGCTGAGGAAATCAGGAGCATTGACATAGAGAGCCGTGGAAAACGTGGGCACCTTAATGGTAAACAGGCCGTTCTCGTCGGTCATGGCGGTATAATTTGCATCGCCCAGAGCCTGAATCATGATACCAGCAAGCGGGGCCTTCGAAACAGCGTCGACACACAAGCCTTTCACCTCTTTTGTGGGATAGGAGGGAATCTTCACCACCTGCTTTTTCTTGGCGGGAACTTCCACCTCATCATCAGATAAATCATCCTGGGCATAGACAGGTATTCCCAAGAAGAAAGCGCCTAAGATGCAGAAACTTAAAATATAATGTCTGTTCATTTTCTATCTGTATTTGGTAGGATGAGACTTAGTAGTTGCCTTTGTCGTACTTATAGTCAGGATGCTCTTTTAGGAAGTTATCAAGCTCCTTCGGCCGCAAGATGACACAGTCAATACGCAGTGTGCGGTCATAGAGTGTACGCTCCCTGGAGCTCACATGACTGTTAAGACGCAGATAGGGGAAATAGTTGCCTGTGCCGACATAAGCCACGGGGAAGGTGAAGTCACCAAGATAAATGGTGTCTACACGGGTAGTGTCGCTTTGGAATGTGCTTGCAACAGTCCACTGACGGTCGCCATCCTGGTTCTTTCCTGCGGCATTAGCATAGCCCAAAGACACATCGAACACGTAAGGTTTAACTTCGCGTGAAGTGCTGACAATGTTAGCCGGCACCGTGACAACATAGATGCTGTAGGTGGCAGAGCGGACGTTAGGAAGATAGAACACAACACCCGGATTCGTACTCTGGCTGATGGGAGGAAGCTCAATAAAGTAATTTCCTGATATATGGCCTTTCACATTGGGATTCTGTGTTCCGGGAACGACATAGTTTCGTTCGGCTCCACTCTCCACGACATTCACCGTGCCTGAGAGTGTAAAGTAATTCTCGCCTTCCACAATAATCTCAGGATGCCAGGTAGTCCAGGGACGCATGCGCAGACTATCAGTCACCCAAATGGCACCATTGCTCATGTCTACGCGCTGGGCATTTTCGAACAGGCGACGGGCATCATCGGAATAAATCTTGGTCTGCGTAGTACTGTAAAGAGAGTCTGCATTCAGTATCTGGCCTGACTGTAAGGCGTCGAGCTTACGGTTGTCATAGAGATTGTTATTGTAGAACAGGTCGTTCATCAGCATCTGATTGACAACAGAGTCTTTCAAATATTGCACATCACGGATATTGACCGTCACCTTTTTCTGGTCACTGCCTTTCGAGGTGTTCTCCATAAACTCGAAAGAAGGAACATAATTGAAATAAGGGCTCACCAGTTCACGGGCCTTGCGCCAAGCCTCGTCAGTAGGAACCAGCATGGTATAGTTGCTGTCCTCACGATTAATGTAAGCATAATAGCGAGCGAAAAGGTCGTTATGCTCATCGAAGACTGAGTCAAGGTAGGTAATTTCACCATTAATCGTAGGGCCTTGCACACTCTTGAACTCGTTCAGTTTCTTCACATCGTAGCTATGGAAGAAGGCTGATATAGAATCAAGAGGGAAACTGTTCGAGTTCAACGCCTCATAGATATTGGCCATAAAAGGAATCTTTCCCTCAATGACATGGAATACCCCGTTGCGGCTACCCAGATTGGGCTGGGAGACACCTACGTTCTGAATGGCATACCGACCCGCTCCGTTAAGAAACATCAACTTCTCATTGAGCGTATAGACGCGTTGGTCAACAGCCCCTGATACGGGATAATTGTTACGGGCGATATGATTCTCCACGAACTCATGCTGCAAACGACTTTTGCTCAGAGAATTGACAACGTCGTAGTCAAATGTTCCATTCTTTGGAGCCCAGACAGTATAGGTCTGAGTGGCATTGAGTATCTCGTCGTATCCAGCTTTCTTCAACAAAGATGCGAACTGTGACAAATTATCATTAGAACTGATGTTCTCCCACAAAGTGGCATGCTGGGAACCGAGCAGAGATGTGTCTGCATCGTAGTGATCGTTCCAGTCAGCGCATGAGGTGAACAGCACGCTAAATAACAAATGACAAATGACAAAAGACAGACCTATCAATTGTCTTTTCCATATTCTTATTTTCATAATCTCCAATTGTTTTTTCAATCTTCAATTTTCAATCCATTAATACATATCCTCTGCATACCGGGTGTTATTGTACACGTTCTCAGGACAGAACTCGATATAGTCGAGGTGGAACTGGTGATGGTCAGCTTCGAGTACGCTCTTGAAACGCAGCCAATATTCACCTTGCTTGAACTCCTGCTTGGCAATGATGCGGCGCAGGTCTTTGGGGTTATTGCGTGCATAGTTGCCCGAATTGACGCCTACGGTATAATAGAGTGGTCCACGCATATAACCGAGGTTGCGCATATTGGCATCGCTCTCCACGCCCTTGTCGTCGAGTCGGGTCCAGTCACACCAACCAGTGATGACGTCGGGGTCAAGGTTGCTGTTGTTGGCTGGCACATGGCGCATGTCAAGAGGTATGTCAAGGGCTTTCATCGTGGTGAGGTCAGAAGAGCTACCAAGATAGAACTGCAACATGCCTCGCTGCTCATTACCCTCGGCTGTATAACCGATACGGAGCTCATAAGTTCCTTGCGGCACTGGCGGCAGACGCATGGCGAAATCATAGTTTCCCTTACAATTAAACTCATCACCCTGATAGTTACTCCAGCCACTGCTTTGACCTGACAGATAGTAGAGACGGGTGTCGTCACCATTGTAGATGGCCAGATTCTCGAAGAAGTGAGGCGGTATTCGAATGTAACTGCCACTGAGGTCGCCATCAGTACCCGTCTTGCCACCATTCAGGGCGTTCACCTCACTGTCACTGATACGACGGAAGGAATTGGACATCATCTCGCCAAACAAGACACTATCATCAATGCGAATTCGCTCATTGAGAGCACCACGAGGTACTTTTTCGTCATATACCAGCATTCCCTTGATAGCATGTATATAGCCATTGTAGGAAGAAGTCTGTCCTTGCTGTCCCTTCAGTTCTATGCCATCAAACAAGACTGTATGCATAGCTTGGGAACCCAGTTCGGCCACCATATCAGTGAGTGTATTATTGGCCACCCAACGGTTCAGCATCAGCTTTCCAGTATTGCGAGTTACCTTAATGAGCGTGTAGGGCAGCATCGTCTCATAGAACTCCACTAGAGTAACCTTTGAAATCTGATTATGAGAATTGACAATCTTGTCATAGGGGAGCTTGAATTTCAGAATGTGATAGCGAACAAACATGCTAAGCGTGTTCCACGGATTCTTGTAGTCGTTATCTGTGCTTATCTCAATATGATTGTTACGCACGTAATCGTACCATCCAGAACCTTGCTCACCACACTTACCATAGACCTCGTCGGCATAGGCTTTCAGCTCGTCAATATTGGTGATGCCCTGTTCGGCCAGCACTTCGTCGGTCTCTGCAAAGATGGTATAACCCAGTTCGCACTTTTCGGGGAGATAGAAGCCACGCCGATTATCAACAGGGTCGAAATCTGTCCTGCTGATATCTATCAGGGAATCGCTAAGTCCAGTAAGTTTCAATGCCTGCGAGAAAATGGTATATTCCTCAGGATGGTTCTCCATCTCACCCGCAATCAGCATGTTGGAACGACGAATGACGCAATCAATCTCATGGAGGACACCATTTTCAAGCTCATTATCCATACTGGTAACGGCTGATGCACGACTGATAAGCACAGCACCCGTCTCAGGGTCAATGGAGGTATTAATATCACGTCCCAGCATTGTCTTGATGGTCATACCATTACCCATGTTCACACCCATAACCTTGGTTCCCAAGAGGTGGAACAAAGCAATGTCTTCGCATAGCGAGTCAGTCAGTCCTTCCAACCCACGGGATGTCATACCATTGTGTACGAGGTCTTTGTTGACAGGGTCGTCATAAAGACTGTCAATATATTCCTGAACAGCCTCGTTGTTAGGAGCGAAACAGGTATAAGTACCATAAGCCGAAAGGATCTTGTCATATCCAATACGACTTAGGATATAGTTGAAGCTACTGAAGCGTTCACTGCGATTCACGAGGTAATCCTCGATGGTTTCTCCCGTAAAAGTATAAAGGTTCGACTCGTCAATATCCTCCTTACAGGAGGTAACAAGAGGTAGTGCTGTGACAATGCCACACCACAACAGCCCTTTTGTGATAAGTTTTACTATGTTGTTGGTAACCATAATATCTAATTATTAATTACTCATTACTAATTCTTGCTTGTTGTCTTCTCCTGTATATATACCGGATTTTGTTTCAGCAAGGAATTTACCTTGGTTTCACTCTCTTCCAAAGGCCAGTAGAGATAAGGCTCGCTCTTCATCTTGTAAGAGACAGCATCACCTTCACCGCCGATACCGTATTTTCGGATAATCAAACGGAGCATAGGAGGATAGAGCTCGGGCCATGAGCCTTGATCGGCCAGACGCTGACGAATATCCACACCTTCCATGTGACGATAACAGTAGCGCATAAGGTCGAACCAGCGCTTGCCCTCAAAGCAAAGTTCGCGTTCCCGTTCAGCCAGCACCAATAGTTCCATGTCGTCCTTTGTCTTGAAAGACTCATACTTCAGTGTATCGGTAGCATTCTCATACATGGAACGCTTATTCACGGCCTGCACTAAGTCAAAAGCCTGTTTGAGCCTGAGGCTGTCGGAGGAAGCAGTTTCTACCAGTGCCTCTGCCTTCATCAGCATCACATCGGAAAGCCGGTAGACAATCCAGTTCTGCCTGAATTCCTTATAGGCTCTACTATTATTTTTTGCGCTTCCTACGGTACTCGTTACGTCAACAAGACCGCTGGTGGCATCTACCATCTTACGTATGCTCAGCTGCTGGGCTTCCTCGTTATTTGCCTCATAGACATTATTCCAAAAACGATAGTCGTTCTTTGACAGGTAGATTTTCTTTGCTTGGTCAGTGTTAGCATTCTGGTCCACAGAATTGAATATCTGCGAAGCCATGAGGATACTTGTCTGGCGGCCTTCAGCTGACTCATAGTAGTAGTTTTCCAGAGCGCTGTTGGAATTATCACGACCATTGTACTGCCATTCCAAAATACTCTCATGAGAATTGCCTGCATCCGTATTGAAAATACGGTTGAGCGCTATGTTTCCATCTTCCAGATGGTAGATGTCCTCTTTCTCTTCAGTTATATCGAATTCCTTATACAATTCGTAGTATGCATGCTTGGCATTAATCACGGAATCACTGAATACAATGGCCTGCTGGTAGTCGCTGGCACTATGCGTCATAGATGCACGCCATAGGTAAATATCGGCCATCAGTGCATGAACGGCATCACGGGTCATGTATCCCCAGTTACGCCAATCATTACGACCATAGGCGCCTGTGCGCATGATATAGACCCGTGCCTCATTCAAATCATCCAGACAGTGCTGCAGCACTTCCTCTGGTGTGCTCTGCTCTATTGGCTCCACATCGGCATCAGCTTCATAGGAATGAGTTGTGTAAGGTACATCGCGGAAAGCACGCACCAAATAGAAATAGCATAGTGAGCGCAAAGCCAGCATCTGGGCACGCACAACCTGGAAGTCACCGATAGTGAACTCCGGGTCTTCTGCCATCACATCCTCCACATGATTGAGCACTACATTGCAATTATTAATGACTTTGTAGAAAGCTGCCCAGGAATTGTATCGGTTGGTTGGCAAGAGGTTCACAGCATTGATATTATCAAGCGTATTATCATTGTAGTCATTCAGCTTCACCAGCTCATCCGACCGGAAGGCTCCCCACATGATAGCCCGCTCCTGAATGCTATAGTCAAGCATACTCTTATAGCAGCCATCCACCATCTGGTAGACATCAGACTTGGTCTTCCAGTAATCTGTGCCCACAATGCGGTCAGTAGGATAGATGGTGAGGAAATCATTACAGCTGACAAGGAGTGCCGATAATCCGCAACATACAGAACCTATCGCTATATATTTTTTAATTGTCTTCATCATAATAATCAATCGTTAGAAACCTACTTGTATGTTCAAAGTGAAAGACTTAGAACGGGGGGTCTGCGAATTATCGTAGGCAATACCCCACGAACCCGGAGAGTGTTCAGGATCTGTTCCACTATATTTACTCCAGCAGAACAAGTTCTGTCCTGAGAGGCTCATCTGGAGGCGGCGCAAGCCAAGCGCCTTCAGCATCTTCTTCTTGAAGTTGTAGGACAACTGTACATAACTCATCCTGACGAACGAGGCATCTTCCACATATCGGTCACTACCCTGCCAGTTGTAACCAGTGTTAAACATGGCACGAGGAATTTGTGTCACATCGCCATTCTTACGCCAACGCCAGTTCACTGCTGAGCTCTGGTTATAAGAATTGTACATCTCCTCCAATCCCATCTTGGCAGAGTTCACAACCTTAATACCCTGACGATAGTTAAAACTGGTTTTCAGCGACCAGTCACCATACTGCAAATTGACACCAAAGCCACCATTGAGATGAGGATTCGAGTTGCCAAGATACACGATATCAAGTGAGTTGATCTGTCCGTCATTGTTGATGTCTTCATAGATGGCATCACCGCCCTGGAATTCATAGGTTGACACACCATCGTTGAAGTTATACACCTGACGGATAGGCAAGCCCTTGGAATCCATCATCACTTTACCTTCATTGTCAATGGCAATAGGAGCAGTTTTTCCTTCTGCCAGGAACTGATTATTGATGTAGTTCCGCAATTGCTCACCAGTCCACCCGTTGCTCTCCTTCAAATTGGTCAAGTACTCATAGGTGTACTGATAGACTCCTTTGTAGCGTAGGCCATAGATAGAGCCCAGCGGATTACCCTTCTGAATTCGGTTCAGGAACTGACCGCGACTGCCGGAATCCCATTCTGAATTGATACTTTCCAGCACACTCTCGTCCATTTCAACAATCTCATTGAAGTTCTGAGAGATATTGAAGTTTGCACTGAGCGAGAATTTGCCTACCTGTATCAGTTTATTAAGAGAGAGGTTCAACTCCCAGCCCTTATTGGTCATTTCGCCCACATTGGCCGAGGAGAGTGTGCTAAAGCCTGCAGTAGAGGGAATGCGCACGCCACCCATCAGCAGATCCTTCGTCCGTTTGAAGTAATAGTTGAAATCACCAGTGATGCGATCGTTGAAGAAGCCAAAGTCACCACCAATATTATATTGTGTGGTACGCTCCCATTTGAGTTCATCCAGGCAAAGGCCCTCCAGATAGGTCACGCTATGCTTGTCGCCGATACTGCCGTAGACACCAGAGGTGTAGTATTTGGCATACTGCAGATACTGGCCATCCGGCTGGCGTCCCACAATACCCCACGACGGGCGGAAGGACAGCATTGACAGCCATTTTTCTGACCACTTCATGAACTTCTCGTCACTAATGTTCCAGCGGGCAGAGATTCCCGGGAACCAACCCCACTTCTTGTCATTACCGAACTTTGTGGTACCATCAGCACGAAGGGAGAAGTCAAATGAATACTTTGATTTATAGGAGAAGTGACCAGAGTAGATAAACGACATGGAGCGCCATTGCCCATTACTCGTTCTCATGTCCTCAATATTGGTATCCACCGTAGGCGATGTAGTGCCATTAGGCGCATTCTTGGTGACCACCGTCTGGCTGTTATCATTTCCTGATGTCATCTCCCAGCGAGCCAACATCGTACTCATCAAGTCCTCATTCTTGAAATGGGGAGTAAAGGTAAATGTATGACGCGTAGTAAACGCCAGTGAATTATAATCATAGACCTCACTGCGATTGTAGTTACCATTTCCCCAGCCCAGTGTTGCAAGAGATCCGGGCAGGTATTTGGGCTCACTCTTAGAGAAGATGTCCATGTAGACCAGACCTGTATAATTCAACATCGTGGCATGGTCGTCTTTGCCCAGCAGATAGTAATCCAGGCGGAACTCGGGTGAGATACGATAGGTTTTCTCATCTCGCCATGCCAGATTGGCAATGGCAACGGGATTTCCCAAATCCCGGATGGCAGAGAGCTGAGATGAGGAAGTGCCACCTATGGCGGAACCGGCATCATTGGAGCCACTGTACCCGGCATTCCTCAACTGGTCTTCTGACGGGTTAGGCAACATGACATAGAACTCCGAGGTATTATTACCATTGGCATCCTGCCGATAGACCGACATGTTAGGTGACAATTTCTGCGAACGCCCCAGGATGTTGTCATCATAGTTACGATGATTGGCCGTGTAGGTCAAGGGGAAAGTGGTGCGGAAGGTAATACGGTCACTGACGAAGTAGTCGAGGGCGAGCTTTGTGGTAAAGCGGTCCAGTGTCTGCTTGATAATCGTACCATTCTGGTGGTCGTAGCCAGCCGACACGCGGAAGTTGGCCTTCTCACCACCACCCGTGATGGTCAGGTTATGATATTGGTTCCATCCTACCTGTTGGACTTCGTCCACCCAGTCAGTATTGTTATTCCAGTTCTCAAACTCAGCCCAGGAGCGGTTGTAGTTTATCTCATTGATATTGGTGGTGGCCATGGCACTTTGTGAAGGATTGTAGTACATCTCCTTCAGCATCATCGTGTAGTCATCACCATTGAGCAGATTGTAGCCCGTGGGCTGCCAAGTGGTCTGAACACGCAAAGAGTAATCCACTCTTGTTGCTCCGCGTGCACCGCGCTTGGTACGAATCTGGATAACGCCATTGGCGCCTCTTGAACCCCAGATAGCAGTTGCAGCTGCATCTTTCAGCACTTGAATATCCTCAATGTCCGACGGGTTCACCGACAACAGAGAAGCATAGGTCTCTTCGTTGGCTTCGTCAAAGCGGAAATTGGCATCAGGATTGTCGAATATGTTACCATCGACGACAATAAGAGGTTCGGCAGAGCCATTGATACTCGTCACACCACGCAGGCGCATGGAAGTACCAGCTCCCAGGTTACCAGAGTTGGCCACAATGTCAAGACCGGCAATCTGTCCTTGCAGGGCCTCATCGGCCGAGGTAAATGCAAGTCCTTCCACTTCACTCATGTTGAAAGTCTGGGCTGCAACCGAGACCTCACGCTGTGGAATGGCCAGGCCACCCTGGTTGAACTTGCGCTTGGCAACAACGGTCACTTCCTTAATAGTCGTAGCATCCTGCATGGTGATGTCGAACCTGGTGCGGTTGCCAATAGGAAGAACCACGGTCTTATAGCCCACATAGGATATCTTCAGCTTGTTCTTAGTATTCTTGACCGACATCGAAAAGTTACCATTGAGGTCGGTCTGTGCAAATGACACGTTACGATTGTTGGCATCAATCTCAACGACATTACACATCATCACTGGCCCCAGAGCGTCACTGACAGTACCTGAGATACGCGCTTCCTGAGCCTGAGCCTGGATCAAGAAATTAAAAACAGAGAATATTAAAATTAGCAGTCGTTTCATCTCTTTTCTTCTTTTGAGTTACTATTTATCCTCATACCTCTTATATAAATAGGTATCGAACTGCTTTCTATACGCATTCAAGCGTTCTCGGGCACCCTTGCCCGTCCAGAGTCCATCATAGCGGTCGGTACCACTATGTGTGCTAAGCGGAGTACTGATTTGGTGTACCACGGCAAAAGACGAAGTCGAGATGTTATGATTCTTATCAATGACATAGTCACGAGCCATCTTGTTGCTTAGCTTGGCAGTGTTGGATGCATTGATTTCAATGGCTTGTCCGTTTTTGTCGGTAATGACCAACTTACCAGCTCCTCCCGTTACGGTAATCTTCTCACGAATACCCAGTGTGTCAGAGCATGCCGTCGGATAGATACCTTCATCAATCACATTATCAGCATAGATAGAGTTGTCCTGGAAATGATACCGGATAAAGGCGTTGATTTCCTCCACCATGGCCAGGGCCTTGTCACGAGCCTGTTGGACTTCTTCACTGATACGGCCACCCTGTTTCTCTTGATCCAGTCGCTCATTATACTCATTATATATTTCCTTGATATCGCTCCAGCTAGGCAGGCCTCTCTCGTAAGCCTTTCTCATGGCCTCATTGTCAGGGACATAAACCGTATAGTTATAGGAGTTGAAATAACTCACGTTGTCAGTCAGGCCACCTTTTGCAGCAAAGGGATGATATGCATCCATACGCTTTTTCTTTGTCACCGAGTTCACCTCAGTCAGTTTATCGCTGGCAAATTCCATAACGCTGTCCATATCAAAGTCAACGCACAGATTCAGGAACTCTGAGAAGTTCTCATCACTTTCCAGGATATCCAGCACTGAGCGCTGAGGGGCCTGAATGACATGATCAATAGCATAGGCGACACCATTAGCCTGATTAAAGACTTGCTTCACCTCTGAGACAGGAGCGAAGCCATCAATCTGAGCACCGCTTCTTACTGCATTTCCTTCAAACAGGATGGCACCTCCATGCTTCGTCTTGTAGTACTTATTAGTGCCCAATTTCTCTCCTTCTCCCAGCACAATGGTATGATAGTTCAGGATATCAACGAGCTGCGAGCGGAACTGAGTGGCATTGACACGTCCAATAGAGTCAGCAGGTGTGGTACCCACGGTCCCCGTTGCCTTGTCATACTTCCAAGCTGAGCAATAAACAAACGGTGTCCTGTCCTGATAATAGAACTTCAAAGCTCTGGGCTGGTCGGAATTCAAATAGGCAGGGTCAACATAGAAGCGCTCAAAAGCATCATCTGTCGGGATAAAGAATGCATAATTAGCACTCATGGCCAACAGATATGCATAGTAATTCAAGTTCAAGCCCAGCGGCTTAGACGTATGTCCATCCTCCACAGCCGTGTTCATAATGCGCATATTCTTGTTCAGCGTCACAGGTGCAGAAACGGCAATCAGCGAAGGCGGGGCGAAGACTTTGTTCAGCATATAAGCCACGCCATTATTGGCAATTTTCACATTGAAGGTGCCATCGTCCATTTTGTCGAGCACGTCAAGCGAGAGTCCCATGGGGTCGTTGGCCTCGTCCATCACTCGGTTGAATTTGCTGGGCACTGTACCCACAAACGAGCTCTTCATCAGATTGTTCACAATCTGCGAAACGTTTTGCAGGGGAATGGAGTCGATGTTCTCTTCCAGGTTCTCTAGCGTGTTAGGCTTTTTGCCGAATGCATCAATCAGGAATTCGCCACCACCGCCAGGCAGGAAGAAAGCCTTCATGGCTTCGTCGGTAGGCACGAACATCGTGGCGATATCCTTGCTTGTATTCTCACCTGAACCATTGTTATAGCCGTTCCATCCTGGGTCATAGGGCAGAATGAACTTCATTGTAGTGCGGTTCGGGTCCTGATCCAGCGTTCCGCCCTGCGAGCGTGCGCTGAAGTAGCGCTTCTGGAAAATAGAGTCAATCTCAGGCAGCCCATTGACCACAGCGAAGTCATTATAATTCTTTGTGGTTGTGGCATCATAATAGGGAGCGCTGAAGCGGTCGAGCATTCTGCTGAACAAATTACTTTCTCCATTAGTGCGTATGACCTCAGCCAGATTGCCCGGCGGCACCAGCACGTCCTGCATCTGGTGGATATAACCGTTCTTGCAGGTTACGTCAGAGCTGATAATCTTGTTACGGAAAATATAGGCCGACTTTTCCGTCTCATCATAGGGAGTTCCCGTCACCACCTCGAAATCGCTCTTGTCACCACGCGTGGTGATATTGTTGCTGGTCATCTGCTCCTGGGTGAAATGCACCATCATGGGGCGGGTGGCATCCATCACCATGTAGAGGCCCTTATCGTAGTATTTTTCCCAGTAGGAATTATTCACCGGCATGTCAGCCCGGCCTCTCAGGTGCGTGATAGTATCAATGACGTTGGCACCTGTGGTGTGCTTCATGGCCTGTCCCTGCATCACCGCTGTCGATCCGTCACTGATGTTCGAAAGCATTTCTACCAGGATGGCATTGTCAAGCATAGATGCATAAAGCAATTGCTTTTTCATGGCAGGCGTCAGATCCTCATAGCGGCGCACCCCCCACGCATTGTTGGCATAGAAGCGGGCAAACGCCTCGTCATTGGCAGGGAACACCGTCTTGGAGCCTGTCTTTGACAGAGTCTCCGCATAGCCCAGATCATCAATCAAACGCAAGTAGTTGTCAAACGTGCCAATCAGGACATGTCCTGAAGAACTGGTCGACAAACTCTCTGGATGCTTCATGGCATCATAAATACTTCCTCCTAGCCAAGATGGGTAGTGCTCAGGATCATCAAGGTCATAGTCATCCGTACATGCCACGAAACCTCCACAAATCATAGCCAGCAGGAAAGCCCATTTCGTCCTCTTGGCCAGTTTCGCAAGATGGTTCGTCATAGAATCAAGATTATTAATTAATTATTTGTTAGGCGTTAATAATGTGCAAAGGTACAAATAAAAAACGAAACGCATACAAAAATAAGCAAAAATTTCATAAAAAAAAATCTCAATGGATGAACTCAGCCATTTTTCTCCGTAACTTTGCGTCGTGTTAGAAAAGGCAGGTGTCAACATGGTGATTCCTGCCCAGGATATCAGCCATAACCAACAGATACCGAGAATTCTTCAAAAAGCATCATTCATTATGATATACAAGTTCAATCCCTTACTGAAACAGACCCTTTGGGGAGGTTCCAGAATCATACCCTTCAAACAGCTCGACGCCCATCTGGACAATGTGGGTGAGAGCTGGGAAATATCTGGTGTAAAAGACAATGAGACCACCGTGGCCAGCGGCCCTGACCGGGGAAAGACGCTGAACGAGCTGGTGCGCCAGTACAAGGCCCACTTGGTGGGGGCAGAAAACTATCAGCGATTTGGCGACGAGTTCCCGCTGCTCATTAAGTTCATTGACGCTGAGCGTGACCTCTCCATACAGGTGCACCCCAACGACGAGGTGGCCCATCGGCAGGGCAAGGAGCGCGGAAAGACCGAGATGTGGTATTGCCTTGACAGTGGCGATTCACAGCCCATGCTCTACTGCGGGCTGAAACAGCAGCTTTCCCCTGAGCAATACAAGCAGATGGTGGCCGACGACACCATCACCGACGCTCTGGCCCGCTATGAGGTGCACGAGGGCGACGTGTTCTTTATTCCCGCCGGCCGTATCCATGCCATTGGGGCCGGATGCTTTGTTGCCGAGATTCAGCAGACCAGCGATGTCACCTACCGCATTTACGATTTCAAGCGCCGCGACAAGGATGGCAACTTCCGGCAATTGCACACCAAGGAGGCAGCTGAATCCATTGACTACACTGTTCTCGACAACTATCGCACTGCCTATCTGCCCCAACAGGATGTACCCCAGCAGGTAGTGCAATGTCCATATTTCACCACCGCCGTCTACGATTTGACTGAGCCCATGCTGCTCGACTACTCTGAGCTCGACTCTTTTATTATTATAATATGTGTAAAGGGTAAGGGAACGCTCACCGCCGACGGTGAGCAGACAGAATTGCAGGCCGGAGAGACCATACTACTTCCCGCCTCTACCCAGGAAGTGAAGGTAGAGGGACAAGTGAAGTTCCTTGAAACTTTTGTATAAGAGCTAGAATTTGGCCATCTTGATGGCCACCACAGCGCACTCGTCGCCCTTGTTGCCCAGCTTGCCGCCGGCGCGGTCGAGTGCCTGTTGCTTGTCGTTGGTGGTCAGGAGGCCAAACACCACGGGGATACTGCTCGTAGCATTCAGGCGGGCAATACCTGCCGTGACTCCTTGACAGATATAGTCAAAATGGGGCGTTTCGCCACGAATCACACTGCCCAGGATGATCACGGCATCATAGCCGTCGTTGAGTGTCATCTGGTGGGCACCATAGATCAGCTCAAAGGAGCCTGGCACCCTCTTCACGTGGATGTTCTCGGTCAATGCACCGTGTTTCTCAAGTGTAGAAACGCAGCCGTCGAGCAGAGCCCCGGTAATTTCGGGATTCCACTCGGCGACAACAATGCCGAATATCATATTCGACGCATCGGGGACACGCGTAGTGTCGTACTCAGACAGGTTTCTGGTTGCCATTGCTTACTCGCTGACACGCTCAATGTACTCGTCGATCCTGTCAACGTAGGGCGATGACTGCGTCATGCTCTGCATTCCCTTCACCTTCTGATAGAGCTTCAGGGCCTCGGCCTTCTTACCCTGGCTTTCCAGGATCTCACCAGCCTGAATGTAGTAGATGGGCGACAGCAGCAGGTTGTCAGCTTTCTCAGCAGCCTTGGTCAGCGTGCTGACGGCCTTGTCCATCTGGTTCACGTGGGCGTAGGCATTGCCCAGGGCACCCAGGGCGGCAGGCGAAATCAGGATATCGCCAGCGTCGTCGTACTTCTCCAGATACTTCACGGCATCTTCCCACTTGTTCATGTGAGCGTAGCACAGTCCGGCATAGAGGTTGGCCAGGTTGCCGGCATCGGTTGAAGAATACTCTTCGGCAATCTTCAGGAAGCCCTTGTGGCCCAGGCTGTCGCCATTCAAAGCTGCCTCATATTTCTTCTCACCATAGAAAGCGGTGGGAGAGCCGAGCTCGTTGACGGCCTGCGACAGCAACAGCTGCTCAGGAGCACTGACCGTAGCAGCCTCTTCCTGCTGGGCAGCCTTGTACTTGTTGTAGAAGATGACGCCTGCGATGATGGCTATCAGCAGCACCACGCCGGCAATAATCATGTTTTTGTACTTGAGAACGAAGTCCTCGTGTTTGCTCAATGCCGGCTGTGTCTCAGCGGCATTCTGTTTTGCATTTTTCTCTGCCATTTATTCTGTTCTTTTTACTATTGTCTGTTTTGCGGGCGCAAAATTACTGAAAAACTTGCAGATATTGAAATTTATTTCGGACTTTTTTTGTTTTTAACGCTGAAAAGCTGTAATTTTGCACAAAAATCTTCTTTTTCTGAGGATGATTCTTGAGAAACTGTCCATTGTCAACTATAAGAACATAGCGGAAGCCACCCTGAGCTTCTCGCCCAAGATCAACTGCTTCATTGGCAACAATGGAGCAGGCAAGACCAATGTGCTCGACGCGGTGTATTTTCTCAGCTTCTGTCACTCGGCATCCACCACGCAGGACCAGCTGGCCATCCGCCATGACGAGGAGTTCTTCGTGCTGGAGGGGAGCTACAGCCCCCAGCCTGCCCTGTCAGCTGACGGGCCGGCAGCAGGCCCGGAGGACGCATTCTCCATTTTCTGCGGCATGAAACGGGGGACCAAGAAGCACTTCAAACGCGACAAGAAGGAGTACAAACGGCTGTCAGAGCACATCGGGCTCATTCCCATCGTCATGGTGTCGCCCTCTGACACGCTTATCATAGAAGGCGGTAGCGAGGAGCGCCGCCGGCTGATGGACCAGGTCATTTCACAGCTGGACCGCACCTACATTGAAACGCTGAACCGCTACAACAAAGCGCTGCAGCAGCGCAATGCCCTGCTGCGCGACGAGGAGCACGAGCCCGACCCACAGCTGATGGAGCTGCTCGAGGAGGAGATGGCCCGCCAGGGCGAGGCCGTCTTTGCCCGCCGCGCCACCTTCGTCGAGGAGCTGTCGCCCTTGTTCCAGCAGTTCTACGAGACGGTGTCGGGGGGCCGCGAGCGCGTCTTCCTCAGCTATGTGTCACACTGCCAGCGCGGGCCGCTGCTGGCCACCATCCAGCGCGACCGTCAGAAAGACCGCGCCGTGGGCTATTCGCTGCATGGCATTCACCGCGACGACCTGGAGATACTGCTCGACGGCCACCCCATGCGCCGCGAGGGCAGCCAGGGGCAGCTGAAGACTTTCGTCATCGCGCTGAAGCTGGCACAATATGAGTTCCTGAAGCGCAGCCAGCATTCCAACCTGCCCCTGCTATTGCTGGACGACATCTTCGACAAGCTCGATGCCAAGCGCGTGGAGCAAATCATTCAGCTGGTGGCCAGCCAGCAGTTTGGACAGATTTTCATTACCGATACCAACCGCGAGCACCTGGACCAGATTCTCTCACACAGCAATTTCGACTATCAGC
>CAMNJH010000036.1 GCA_946541275.1 uncultured Prevotellaceae bacterium | reverse complement strand
TGGAAGACAACCAGAATCCACAGTACGCCAAATACATTGAAGAACATGTGGGCCAAAGCGGCACGACGCGCCTGGGTATTAGCCGAAAGGGCTGCGAGGTTCGAGGTGATGGTGGTGCCGATGTTTTCGCCCAACACCAGCGCTATGCCCTGATAGATAGGCAGCGCACCACTGCTGCACAGGATCATCGTGATGGCCATGACGGCGGCCGACGACTGCACGCAGAAGGTGAGCACTCCGCCTAGCAGGAGAAACACCAGCGTTGTCCAGAATGAATCAGGGTCGAACGAGCTGAAGAAACTCAGCACGGCCTGGTTGTGGCCCAGGTCCATCTCGTTACCCGTCATACGCAGCGTTGTCAGGCCCAATAGCAAAAGGCCCAGGCCAAACAGGAAGTCGCCTATGTAGCGGTGCTTCTTCATGTAGATAAGAATGATGCCAATGAAGAATCCCAAATAGCTGACAATGCTGATATCGAACGACATGCCGGCCGACATGATCCATGCTGTCAGCGTGGTGCCGATGTTGGCACCCATGATGACAGAAATGGCCTGCGCCAAGGTGAGCAGGCCAGCATTGACGAACGACACCGTCATGACAGTGGTAGCGGTCGACGACTGTACGGAAGCAGTGACGAGAGTACCTGTCAGCATGCCCGTGAAACGATTAGTGGTCATGGCTCCGAGCACATGGCGTAACTGGGGACCCGCCATCTTCTGCAGAGCGTCGCTCATCGACTTCATACCAAACATGAGAAGTGCGAGCGAACCGAGTAGCTTGAATACTAATAGCATATATACTTATTGATTTCTCTTAGTCTTTTGGGGAAAGCCAGTCTGCACACCCGCTGGAAGTGCTCTTTTGCGAACCATACGCAGGCCTGCTTTGCTTATTTTTGGGGCAAAGTTACGAAAAAAGCCGCGTAACACCAAAGAAAAACACTTTTTTTCTTCATAAAAGCCTGTGAATGGCCATGCCGCTGCCTAATAATTGAAACTGGAACCACCAAGGAACTCGCGCAGAAGCGAGGTGGGCGGTATCTGGTCTTCAGGTATGGGGCGTATATAATGCAGGAACTTCAACAGCCTGTGGGCCTCGGCATACTCCACGCAGTTTTCGGGCACCTGCTCCAGCAGCGGCTCTGCCTGGCGCTTGATAACAGCCAGCTCAAACAGCATGGCCGTATTGAACATCTGGTCGGCACGCTCCTGATAGGGGAAAATCCAGCGGTTCTCACCACTGCGCACGGAGGGCCAGCGGCGAATGGTCTCCACGGCCGATACACCTCGGTACTTATGGTCGCGGATGATGCGGCGCAGCAGGCGGTTGTCGGTGGTGGGCACATAGTTGTGGTTGTCAAGCAGCAGCGTGGTGAGCGCCGAGGCATAGACACGATAGATGCAGTCCTGAGGCACCTGAGCCGTCAGCTCGGGGTTCAGTGCATGAATGCCCTCTATCACCAGCACCTCGTTTTCTTTCAGGCATAGCTTCTTGCCGCTCATCAGCGAACGGCCGGTGTGGAAGTCATAGCGCGGCAGTTCCACCTCCTCGCCACGCAGCAGGGCATTCAGCTGCTCATTGAAGAGCGGCAGGTTGAGGGCATGCAGGTGCTCGAAGTCGTAGTCGCCCGAGGCATCACGCGGCGTATTTTCGCGGTCCACGAAATAGTCGTCCAGCGAGATGGGCACGGGCTTGATGCTGTTCACGGCCAGCTGCACGCTGAGCCGCTTGCAGGTAGTGGTCTTTCCGCTGCTTGAGGGGCCGGAAATGAGCACCATGCGGATGCCTCGGCGACGGGCAATGTCGTCGGCAATCTGCGAAATCTTCTTCTCCTGCAGGGCCTCGCTGATTTGGATGAGCAAAGAGGAATACCCCTTCTCTATGACCTCGTTGATGTCGCCCACGGTGCGCAGGCCCAGGATGGACTGCCAGCGGTGGTGCTCCTTGAAGATGCCGAACATCTTGTCCTGCATCACCAGCTCACCCAGCTCCTTTGGATTCTCACGCGAGGGCAGGCGCAGCAGCACACCGTCATAGTATTTCTCCAGCCCGAACAGATAGAGCTGGCTGGTATTGGTGAGCATGGCGCCGTAGAAGTAGTCCTTATAGCCGTCCAGGCTGCAGTAGGTGGTGTACAGTGAGCCCCGGCTCTGCAGGAGCTTCACTTTCGACTGCATGCCCGTCTCGGCAAACATGCGTATCACCTCCTCGGTGGTTGCCTCATGGCGATGGATGGGCATGGCGGCAGCAATGATTTCCTGCATGCGGCGGCGTAGCTGTCCCACGTCGTCAAGCGTCACGGGGCGACCCAGCTGCAGGTCAACATAGTAGCCATTCGACACCGGGATGTCAATCCACACGCGACAGTCGGCCCACAGCTCATGGGCGGCCTTGCACAGCACGAAGAAGAGGGAGCGCGTGTAGGTGCGGCGGCCCGAAGCCGACGTCACATCAAGGAACTCTACGTCCTTGTGCTTGTACAGCCTGTAGCGCATGCCCTCCACTTTATTATTCACCCTGGCAATAACGGGAGGATTCTCCATCTTCAGTCCCAACTGGTCATAGATTTCCTCCAGCGTGCTGCCTGCAGGCACCTCAATGCTCTGTCCGCTGTTCTTGCAGCGTATGCTTATCATTCGTTCCATGTAATTATAATTTTAGGTGGTATAATATGGTTGCAAAGTTACTCAAAAGTTTCCGAATGGCAAACTTTTTCCCGCTTTTCTTGCCTGCCTCGAAGAAAATCGCTATCTTTGCAGTCAAATAGTGACTACACCATGGCAGAAGAAAACATCATGAACGGGCTTCCCGAGAACCCCGTAGACTACAATGACGACAACATACGCACACTGAGCGGGACGGAGCACATCCGCCTCAGGCCGGGCATGTACATAGGCCGGCTGGGCGATGGCTCACTGGCCGAAGACGGCATCTACGTGCTGCTGAAAGAGGTCATCGACAACAGCATTGACGAATTTAAGATGAAAGCTGGCGACCGCATTGAAGTGACGGTCGACGACAACCTGCGCGTCTCCGTGCGCGACTATGGCCGCGGCATTCCGCAGGGCAAAATGATTGATGCCGTGAGCGTGCTGAACACTGGCGGCAAATATGACTCGAAGGCCTTCAAGAAATCCATCGGACTGAACGGTGTGGGTGTGAAAGCGGTGAACGCACTGAGCAGGCACTTCGAGGTGGCCAGCTACCGCGACGGACAGGTGCGCCGCGCCACTTTTGAGTGCGGCAAGCTGATGACCGACGTCACCGAGCCCACCCAGGACGAGAACGGCACCTACATCTACTTCGAGCCCGACCCCACCCTGTTCCAGAACTACCAGTTCCACGACGAGATTGTGGAGACCATGCTGCGCAACTACACCTACCTCAACATTGGGCTGGCCATCATGTACAACGGGCGCCGCATTGTCAGCCGCCGCGGGCTGGAGGACCTGCTGAAAGACCGCATGACCAGCGAGCCCCTCTACCCTATCATCCACCTGCAGGGCGACGACATTGAGATTGCCTTCACACATGCCAACCAGTATGGCGAGGAATACTATTCGTTCGTCAACGGACAGCACACCACGCAGGGCGGCACTCACCAGAGCGCCTTCAAGGAGCACATTGCCAAGACCATCAAGGAGTTCTTCCAGAAGAACTTTGAGTATGTCGACATCCGTACCGGCATCGTGGCCGCCATCGCCCTGAATGTGGAAGAGCCCATGTTCGAGAGCCAGACTAAAATCAAACTGGGCTCGCTCACCATGGCGCCTATGCCCCCCACCGTCGATGCCAACCACCCCGCACCGCCCAGCATCAACAAGTATGTGGGCGATTTCATCAAGCAGGAAGTCGACAACTACCTGCACAAGAACCCCGATACCGCCGAGGTGATTCAGCAGAAGATTCAGGAGAGCGAGAAAGAGCGCAAGGCCATGGCCGGCGTCACCAAGCTGGCCCGGGAGCGCGCCAAGAAAGCCAATCTGCACAACCGCAAACTGCGCGACTGCCGCATTCACTTCAGCGACGTGAAGAACGACCGCAAGGAGGAGTCGAGCATCTTCATCACCGAGGGTGACTCGGCCAGCGGCAGCATCACCAAGAGCCGCGACGTGAACACACAGGCCGTATTCTCGCTGCGCGGCAAGCCGCTGAACACCTTCGGCCTGACCAAGAAGGTGGTCTACGAAAACGAAGAGTTCAACCTGCTGCAAGCCGCCCTCGACATTGAAGACGGGCTCGACACGCTGCGCTACAACAAGGTTATCGTGGCCACCGATGCCGATGTGGACGGCATGCACATACGCCTGCTCATCATCACCTTCTTCCTGCAGTTCTTCCCCGAGCTCATTCGCAAGGGCCATGTCTTCGTGCTGCAGACGCCCCTGTTCCGCGTGCGCAACCGACGTATCAAAATCAGGAACAAGCAGGTGCTAGCCGATGCCGACGCCAAGGCGAAAGACCAGAAGAAGAGTGATTTCATCGTGCGCTACTGCTACAGCGAAGAGGAGCGCCAGAACGCCATACGCGACCTGGGCCCCGACCCTGAAATTACTCGCTTCAAGGGCCTGGGCGAGATTTCGCCCGAGGAGTTCGCCGGATTCATTGGCCCCGACATCCGCTTGGAACAGGTTACCCTGCACAAGACTGACCAGGTGCAGAAGCTGCTGGAATACTACATGGGCAAAAACACCATGGAGCGCCAGCTGTTCATCATCGACAACCTCGTCATTGAGGAAGACCGGCCAGAAGAGGAAGACGCTGAGTAATCCCCCCTGAAACAACGTTTGCCCATGGCCCAGAAGACGCTATTCATTCTACTGTTTGTGGCAAGCCTGCTCACAGGATGCGCTGAGCAGACGTTCATGGAGCAAGGGAATGCTGTCTACTACTGGCGCACTGACCTGAGGCTTGACTCCCTTGAGTCAGCTTTCCTTCGCCAGTACCACATTCATAAGTTTTACTGCCGCTATTTCGACGTGGTGATGAACGACGCCGGCCAGCCTCAGCCCAACGCCACGCTAACCTTCACCGACACCCTGCCGGCAGGCCTGCAGCTGGTGCCTACCGTCTTCATTACCGAGGACTGTATGCACCAGCCCCATCCACAGCTGGCACAGCGGGTGGTGGACCGCATTGTGCAGATGAATACGACCAACGCCATCAGCGGCGTCAGGGAGATACAGATAGACTGCGACTATACTGACCGCAGCCGACTCGTCTACTATGCCTTCCTTGAAGAAGTGAGGCGGCTGGCTGCCACCCGTGGCCTGGCCCTCTCCACCACCATCCGCCTCCACCAGCTGCAAATGCCCGCACCACCCGCTGACTACGGCGTGCTGATGCTCTACAATACTGGCGACCCGCGGCGCTTTGAAGAGCGCAACCCCATACTCGACATCCGCGACGTGCGCACCTATGCCGCCTATCTGGCCCCTTATGCCCTGCCCATGGCCGCCGCCTATCCCGTCTACCGCTGGCAACGCCAGGTGCAGGGGGTGCGCATTGAGCACACGGTGGAAGCCGACGAAATTCTGCGTGTGAAGAAACTAGTGGAAGACAAGCGCCCGCAGCTGCGCCAGTCCATCATCATCTACCATTTGGACGAAGAGAATATTAACCGATATCAACCTCATATCTATGAAGCGATTTATCACCATTAGCCTGCTGGCTGCCATCGCTGCGCCAGCACTGGCCTGCATGTGGAACGAAACCCACAACTATTACCTGTTCAGCGTCTACGACAGCCAGGAGTTCAAGTCACGCGTGGACCAGATTAGCATTGACAACTGGAAAGCCTATCTGGGCTTGCCTGCCGACGACTATTTCTACTTTGACGCTGAACGCGTGGCCAAGGCAGCCCAGCAGAAAGGCGACGCCCTGATGGCCAGCTATGCCACCCAGCTGAACAGCTATCTGGAATGCGTACGGCTGAAAGAGCGCATGCAGTACGAGTGGGACTACCCCACCCCCGAGGAGATGTCTGAAGGCGACCGCAAGCTCGTCGCCGTGCGCACCTACGCCCAGGGCAAGCTCACCTCGCGCCTGCGCTCACAGCATGCACTGCTCTACATGCGCTGCAACATGCTCATGGGCCGTCATGGCGAGAACGTCAATTTCTGGGAGCAGACCGCCAGCAAATACATAGAGTCGGTCTACAAGGACATGATGGAGAACATCTATGCCGGTGCCCTGCTGAAGACCGGGCACGCCGACCGCGCCGGACAGCTGTTTGCCAAGCAGGGCGACTGGCAGAGCCTCATGACGCAATACTACAAGAAGCGCTCCTTCCAGGCCATACGCCAGGAATATCTGCGCGACCCGCAGTCGGCCGTGCTACCCTTCCTGCTGCAGGACTTTGTGAACAACGCCCAGGAAGCCACCGACGTTGATAACCCGCTGTCGGGCGGATTAGACGGCAAGCTGTTCATCCGCAACATACAGCGCGCCGAGGCCATGCAGATGATTCAGCTGGCCACGCAGGCTGCCAATGAGGGGAAGACGCAGTATCCCGCACTCTGGATGAGCGCCAAGGCATGGCTGGAGTTCATGTACGGCAATCGCTCAGAGGCACTGACCGACATAAAACTGGCGCAGAGGCTCGACGGCACCGAGCGCATGAAGGAGAATGCCCGTGTGCTGCTGTTCTACATCACTGCCATGCAGTCTTCCGTCAGCACACAGTTCGATGACTATGTAGCCACCGAGATGCAGTGGCTCACCAGCTTGAAGGAGAAAGACGACCACTACGACGGCGCCCTCGACCGCATCGTGCACCAGGCCATCCATCCGCTCTATGACAAGACTGGGCGCAAGAATGTGGCCCTGGGCCTGCTCAACGCCGTGCACAACGGCCAATATGGCGACCTGCTCGACACCATGCCCACCGATGATCTGCTGAGCTATATTGACTATGTAAAAAGCCCCGCCAGCACGGCTCTCGACCGCCTGCTGAAGCCACAGATTAAACTGGACGACGTTGAGATGACCGACCTCTTAGGCACCAAGCACCTGCGACTCTGCCAGTGGCAGGAAGCCATCAAATATCTGCAGAAGGTACCGCTGTCCTACTATAACGACAAGGGCTATGCTCCCTATGCCATCCACCGCAGCTACACCGTGGAGCCCTGGCGCACCCGTCAGTGGCTGAAGGACGACCAGTTCAACGATGGCAGGCAGCTCACGGAAAACCCGAAGGTGGTCTTCGCCCGCGAGATGATGAAGCTGGAGAAAGACCTGAACCGCCTGTCAGGACAGAAGCGCCAGCAGTGCTGCTACGACCTGGCCGTGCGCTATGCACAGGCCAGCTTCACCGGCGACTGCTGGTTCCTGATGCGCGACGGAAAGAGCGCCTACGACGAAGTGCGCGACAACGAGGTAGACCTCAACGCCAAGGCACGCCTGCTGCTCAGTGAGGCCAGCCAGACCAGCAACAACGAACTGAAGGAAAAAGCCCTCTTCGCACTGGCCTATTTCTACCTGAACGACAAACCATGGTACGAGGAAGTATGGAACGACCAGAGCAATTCACTCGTGAAAAAGCCCATACGTGACAGCCAGCAGTACAAAGCCTGGGCTGCACTCTTCCAGTTTGAGCAGAACAATCCCAATCGTACCAGTGATTACGTGTCGGGCTGCGACGAGTACAAGCAGTTTAGGAAGTTCTATCGGCCATAGGCCAATACTGAAGGCTCACCATTACTAGGGAAAGAATCCTCACCTATTCCGCGGAACAAGTGGTTGTTTCGCGGAATTTTGCTTTTTGGCAAGGATCCCTAGAATTCCTAGAAAAACTAGAATCTCTAGAAAATCTAGAATTTCTAGTCAATCTAGATTATCTTGAATCCCTTCTCGCGCGTGCGCGCATTAATAGTATGCAATTGAAAGTGCTACAAGTGCTACCATCCTTCCTAACCACCTGATTAACAGCACTTTCTGGGTGCATATGGCAATTTGGAAAGTGCTACTGCAATTGCTACTATCCCCTGTTGACATCTGCCTGCACAATATAGACTTTTTGTGCAAAACTATTTCAAAACGGCGTCGACTTTTTCCAATGGGGGGTCGACTTTTTCCAAAACGGCGTTGATTTTTTGCAAAAAGTCAGGCATTTTTTCGTGCGGCGCCGACTTTTAGGGTCGGTAGCGCCTGTAGCATTTTCGGTAGCACGATCGCTTGAAGAATGTGCACCCGTAAGTCGTTTGATGTCAGCTGATTATAGCCGTTGGTAGCACTTGTAGCACGTTATTTCACGCGTATATAACGCGCGCGCGAAAGAAGACCATCCCCCGCACTATGCAAGTAGTACGGGGGATGATGGTTTTGCGAGGTCATGCTCCATGATAGCTATCTGCCTATCACCTTTCGGCCATCCCTGATGAGCACCTCGCGACTGGTGGTGCCCTGCAGGCGCTGACGGCCCTGCAAGTCATAGACCTTGGAGGACGGAGCTTTGGACAGGGTCGGCGGCTGGATGGCGGTGGCAATGAACCAGGTGAACGTCACCACTTCGCTCTCACGCCCTTCGGCAGTGACGGCCATGGCCTTCAGCCGGGTGTCGGCATTGATGGTGATGGGCCCCGTGTAGCGTTGGCGCTTGGCCTCGTCACAGGGACATGAGCCATCCAGCGTGTACCAGATGGTGCACCCCTCCTGTGCCGTGAGCACCACCTGCGTACCCTGTTCCACGTAGGTACCACTGATAATGCTGGCCTGCGGTGCGGCCACCAGGTCGAGCTGGCTGACCACGCGCACGGTGTCCATGCCGCTCACCTGCGAGCCATCCACGGCAAAGAGAAGATAGGTGGTGCCTGGCAATTGCCCGCTGATAGTGACATAGGCTTTTCCTTCAGCATCGAGCACCACCTGATTGGTTTGTAGAGCAGCAATATCGGTCGACAGCGAACTGACGGTCACCACCCTGTGGGCTGCGGCTATGGCAGGCTGCGCACTGATGACCACCTGGTGCGTGCCGCCGTAGGGCACGACGATGGTCCCATCGGCACCGATACTGGTCACCTCACGTCCCACCACTAGCGTCAGCTCCTGATCCTCACCCATGGGCACGTCGGCATAGCTGCGGCAGATGCTCAGGGCACGCACGGTGACCTTGGAGCCCACGGCCAGCGACTTTCTGGGCACGAAGCGGAACAGCGAGGCACACTGCTGGGCGGGCACCTCGTCATACTCATCGACGGTGGCACCGAAGGCGGCCTCGCCATTGACGGCCTGCAGAGAGCCGCTGAGCTGCTGTCCGTCCTGCCAGAAGGTGAGGGTCTGCGGGGTGATGTAGTTACCCTTCATGTAGAGCGAGAAACTCACGTCGATGGCCTGCTCATAGGCATGGCCTTCGCTGAGAGCGGGCTGTGCACGGCGCACCAAGCCCACGTTGACATCTAGTTGTGGCGGCGGCACGGGCAGCCAGGCTGAACGCTGCGTCTCGTAGCCGTCTTTCTCGTAGAGCACCTGCCAGCTGCCCGTGGGCACCATCCAGGCATACATGCCGTCCTTGTCGGTGAGCTGTGGGTTCACCTGCCCATAGTTCCAAGCATCCCAGATGACAATCTGCTCTTGCTTGTCGCCATACATATCCTCCACCTCTTTCTTATACAGACAGGTGGCGGTGACGCCCTCCAGGCGATTGCTCTCCACAGCCTCGCACACGAAGCCAGAGGGGTCGATGAGGGGCTTCTTGGGTGGCGTCAAGGGCTTCACGGAGGGGCGGGGACGACTGATCTCGCCGGGGTCGCTGGGTTCCTCCCTAGGTTTGGGCGTGGGGGGCTCGTCATCACACTGCAGGTTGCTGATGATGGCCTTTATCTGGCGCATGCGCTCCTGCTCGGCTTTGTTGAAAGCATAGTCGGCAATGAAGACGGCGGCCTGCTTCACCAGATAGACGGCCAGGCCCACCAGGGCCGACGTGCCTCCTGTGGGAGCAGCAGCCACCACCGTCGTGGCGGTTGTGATGTCGCTATAGAGCTGAAGGGCCAGCTTGCCAGTGGTATAGCCCAGCAGGAGCAGAGCCCCGTTCTCACACATAGACCGCGCATTCGAGGCGTTCTCATAATCCCCCGAGCAGGGCATGGGCACGCTGTGATAAAGATGGTCGTACTCGGTGAAGGAAGCGCCAAAGTCGGCCACGATGTTGGCATACTGAACAATGGGGATGATCTTCCTGACGATGCCGGGCAGCTTCGTGGCCACCTTGAGCGCCTTCTCGCCGGCCAGCAGGGCTATCTTATCCTTGATAAGCTGGGCCCGCATCTTCATGCGCGTGAGCATGGTAAGGTCGCAGTTGTCAAGTATATACTCTGTGACTTGCACGTTATTGAGGAACGAATCCTTCATCTGCGACACAACAATAATATAGGCCGACACTTCATTCAGCAATTTCTGCAGGGCCTTCGTGGCCAAGCCCAGTACCTGAGTCTTCAGGAACTCCAGTCCCTGGTTCACCACTTCATCAATGCTGCGACGGCGGCCGTCAATGGTTTGGGCATAGACCATCTCCAGGGCGAAGCCTTTCTTGAAGTCGACCACCAGACTGCGGTCTTCGGCCTGCCTGACGTAAATGAAAGAGCCATCGGTCATCTCCATACCTTCGAAGCCCTGCGCCGCCATGTCAGGCTCGCTGTAGGCGGAGCAGTCGGAGATGGTCAGCTGGGCCCCGTCGTCCATGGTGTAGGTGCCGAAGGGACTGAGGCTGGCGGGCTGCTGGACCGTTTCAATGAGGCCCTGCCACTCTGACAGCATGGCTTCCGACTCAGCTATCAGGCGTTCGGCCTCGGCGTCGGCCTCCTCTTGCGTCAGGGCATTGAGGCGATTAATGGTGGCAGCATCTAGCGAACCGGAAAGGAGGGCATAGCCCACGGCAGCCTCGAAGTCGGCCATGCGCTGGTCAACGTTCTCCTCAGTGATGCCACTGATGAGCTGTGCCAGCGCGTTCTGCTCAGCCAGCAGCTCGTCAAACTCCTGCTGCTCAGCATCCAGGTGCTCGCGGTCAACACGCATCTTTATGCCACTGGTGTCGAAGCTGACCGCCACGTCGACGGGCATCTGCTCAGTAGCATAGCCCTCATTGGCTGTGAAGGTGGCCACCCAGCAGCCACGCTGCTCGTCGAAGACGGTGGGCAAGGTGACCTGCTTTCCGCTGCTCAGCTTGACATCCAATTCCACATCCCTGACCTTGGTGGTGTCGTTGTTCAGGAAGTCAATGAGGAAGGTGAAGTCCACGGAGGAGGGATAGAAGTCGTAGGTCTGCACCACATCGTCAACCTCAAGGAACTGCCACTCGCAGGTGTAGGTCCTTTCTGCGTAGGCATTGGGATAGAGCATGGTGACACGCTTCACGGTGTTCATGTCGCGGTTGACTCTGACGTACTGCTCAGGCGAGGAGTAGATGTTGCCCTCCTTGGTGACGCACTCCAGGCGGACGGGGAAAGAAGCCATGTTATAGCTCTTGGGCAGCGGCACGTCGAAAGCCCAAGTGCTGCCGGCCACGGTGGTCTGTGCTGTCAGGTTGCCTTCCACATAGGCCGAAATGGTGGCTCCACGGGGGGCTTTGCCATTAGCAATGAGGTTGGCGGGTGTCTCCTCGACAATCTCATACTGCATGGGGCTGACGGTGAAGGTGGAAGCGCCTACCGGAGCGTAGTAGTCACGGTCGCCGTTCTGCCAGTCGTACTGCCTATAGCCCACCAGACCTGACACTGTGTGGCGGCCTGGCGTCTTGCCCACAAGGCAGAAACGCACATCAATGAGCTTGCCTTCCTCCAGGCCGGAAGCATAAACCTGCATGCGGCCCTCCTCATCACCGGGAGAGACGGTTTTTCCGTCGACCATGAGCGAGCCCTCCAGATAAGTACAGTCGGGGGGCAGGTCGAACAGCAATCGGAAATTGCCATAGTTCCAGCTGTTCTGCGCAATGTCGTTCTTCACCTTCACACGAGCCCTCACCGTGGCATAGCCGCCCAGCACGACATTGCTCTCGCTGACGCTGAACGAGGTTGAGGAATGGGTGACTTTCAGCGACTCCACGTTGATGGTGGGCACATCGCCCTGTTCTATCCTGGCCAGCTGGCCATTGACGGTGAAAGACTCCTGCAGATAGTCCACATCGCGCTGCAACCCCATGTCCTGGAATGACTGCAGCGTGGAGAGCTGACTGATGACGGGGTCATAGCCCATGGTGATGAGGGTGTAGCTGCCGCGTGAGAGGCCTTTCACGGTGAGCGTGGCACTTTTGTGAATGTAGTGGTTCACGTAGCGGCCCTCACTGTCGTAGACAATGGCGGCCACGCGACCGTTGTGAGTGGACTGGAACGTAGACTGGAAGCCGCCTTTCTTGGAAAACACCTCATTCAGAGTAGCGGTGCCACCGTAGCTGAGGTGAACACTGCGGTCAACGGAATCGAAGACCCCCGACGCCGACGAGAAGTGCATTTCCAGCTCGTCGTCAGGCTCGGCCCCACTGCGAATGACCACCAGTGGATACTGTACGGTGAAATCGGTGATGGGACGCTGCTGGGTGGCGTTGGTGATGCTGACAACGAGGTCCTGCACGAAATTGGTGAAGGGAAGGGTGACCTGCTGCTCGCCACTGAGCACGGGTTCGGTGATGCTGAAGTTGAGCGTCACCTGCTTGCCCTCCACTCGCTTCAGGCGGATGTCGCCCAGCTGGACGGTCTCACCCGAAGAGGACAGAATGGAGCGCTCCAGGTCAGTGCGCAGGTAGTCGGACGACGAAAAGGAGAGCTTCAGTGGCCCTTCAAAGACTGGAAGCACCACCCCGCCATCGGTATAGGAGAGCGAATGATAGGTATTTGTGACGCCTTCCGCCATGGTCTGGATACCTGTTACGCTGATTTCGTGAAGCGGCTGGCCCGTCGTGGCATCACGAAGTGTGGCCAGGATGGTGTGGCGCTGCTGGCGCTGCAGCATGAGTGTGGTGCTGCTGGTGCTCTCCTGGATGGCGAGCTGTTGGCGCACGGGCGGGGCAAACTGTTGGGCCAGTTGTGGCAGCAGCTGCACGTCGTAGTGCACCACATCGCCCACCACCAGTCCAGCCAGCGTGGGCGAGCTGGTGATGCGCTCGCCAGCGGCATCATACCAAGTCAGCGACACCTGATCGGTTACGTCCCGAAACACCGTCTGCCCATACTGGTTGATCACCTGTTCGGGGGTGGTCACCTTGAGCGTCACGCTCTTCACAGGAAGGGGGTTCGCCAGCTGCACCATGGTGACACCCTTCTCAGGGCGGATGCCCGTCTGCTGGCAGACAACAGTGCCAAAGCGATTGACCAGGGCTACGGTATAGCTGGTGCTGGCATCGCTACTGAGACCAGCAAAGAAATAGCTCTTGCGGTCAGTCACCACATAACGGGTGGACAGCTGCGTCTGCTCGTCGGTCAGCATCAGGTACATGTTACGATAGTCCGCCAAGTCAACGCCTTGTGGCATCTTCACCTCTATCTTTCCCAAGTCAGTCTCGGCATCAACAATATTGTACTTGCCCCAGGTTTCGGAAGCCTTGTAGAGTGGCACCGAACTGGTGGGCACATAGACTTTCACCTCGGTATCACTGGCGAAAAGGTCGGTAGAACCGTACCATGGCGACTCCTCCATGACAGGCGGCAACTCGGCATAGCAGTACACGTCAGTGAGGCTGTGCAGATTCTTCATGGATACCACCTGTTCCACGCAGTCGGGCAGGATGAGCACCTGAAGGTGTTCCAGATACTCGTCTGTGCCCAGACCATAGTCCACACGCCAACCGCTGGTGCGGCTCAGGTCGAGGGTGGTCAGCTGGCGGAAATACATGCCCACATCGCTGGAAAGATTAACCATGCCGCCCAAATAATCCGGGCTGCTGAAATCGGCAATGACGATGACGGTATGGATGGCATCGAAGACTTCAAGCATGTGGTCAGAGTTGCGCTCGCTGCTATAAGCCTCGTAGCCCTGTTCATCGCAATAGCGGTTCCACAGGGAATAGATGCCATCGCTGATGTCCTCGGATCCTCCGCTTCTTAGCCCGTCGAGCACCACTACACCCCGGGCCAGATAGATGCCGTTGGCGCCGGGAATGCCTGGATTGTCGGGGTTGAAATCATCGCTGGTACCATAGCCACCCTGCGCAGCTATGCTGCCAATGAATAAATGGCAGATGAAAAATGATAAGCTCAGTAATATGCGTCGCATCATGACTGTGTACTCCTATCTTTTAATGGTTAGTCTTCCGTTGTCTATCACTATGCCGCCAAAGGACTTGTCCTTTATGGGCTGACCCAGCAGATTGTAGCAGCGGCCCTGGCGGTCTTCACCCGCTGCCAGGGCTTCACTGATTCCCGTGGCCGAACTGCCCACATGAAGCACGAAGCGCTGGTCATCGGCATCGGGATTTGAGAGGAATGTATAGGCCTGCTTTGTCAAGTCGGTGAGCGTTCCTGCCAGCCGGTCTTCCAGCAGAACGGACTCCTGGAAGGCGTCTTCGATGGCGATTGTACACGTTTGCTCGCAGCCCGTACGAACTCCCAGGAGAACGGTTCCGTCGGCCTCTGGGCGCTCGTTGATGGCACAGGGAACACTGTTTACATAGGTGTACAGCTGTGGCACGTCAGTATTGTCAGCAAAGAACTTTGCGGCGTCACGTGCGCGCTCATAGCCCAACCAGGCCTCTTCATTCAGCACTACGCGGGTGTAGTCGCTCATGCCGTCGGCCGTAAGCATCAGGTTCAGCAACTGGCGGGAGCCGTTGGTTGCCTGAAGACGCTGCGCCCTATTGAGGCTGCTGCCAGGAGCCACACGTCCATCGGCACTAAAGACCAGAGCACTGACTGCTGAGGGCTTTTGCACAAAGAAAGCCTCGTAGGGACGCAGCACACGGTCGGCATCATCAAGGGGCGACAACGTGCGGTACTGCTCATAGCTGTAACTATCTGTCCACACCGTGATGGGGGCAGTTAGCTGCAAGTCTCCAATGCGATAATAGCAGGGGTAGGGATTGCCCACCAGATTCCAGCTCGCATTGTGCTCGTAGGTGGAGGCGTAATCAGAAAGGGGGATGCTCACATCCTCATTTGCAAACAGATTGTTTACACTGGCACCAGCGGCAGAAACGGTCAGGCGAAGGTCATCATAAGAATCGCCCTCCAGGTCATTGCTGGTAGCCACCATCCAGGCATAGCCCCGACGGCCCTCCAACGTGCCCGTGTAGGGGACGTCAATCCATTGCTGACCACGCATGGCGGCGCGATTGCTTCCCGAATAACTGCGCACCACCCAGTGCTGAATGCGGCTGTCGGTGATGACATCACTCAACTTCACGTCGAAGGGGAACGACATGAAATACCAGCGAGCTTCCGAGATGTCTAAGTCAAGGCTAACACTTTCTGCCGTAACTGGTGCCTGGGTGAGCAGCTCACAACCCTGATGGGTGTCATAGAGACTTCCTGCCAGGTCGTTATAGGCAGAAAAATGACCCAGGTGGAGAGGTTTGCTACCTGTAATGGTGAGCCAGCCGAAAGAATTGATGGAACTGTAGGCACCATAGTTACCCTTCTGCACCAGTTTCAGGTTGGGCTGGTAATTGTCGGGTAGCACGTCGGAAGAGAGCTCCTTGCTCCCTAACACATTGATGTTCAGCGGAATACAACTGATTGGCTCCTGAGCCAACTCCTTCCATCCTGTTGCATTGGCATAAGCGCTGGCGCTCATGGCAGGCACATTCAGGCGGATGTCAGCATCTCCAATAGAAAGGATATTGTTCTCTTTGGCCATAGGGGGCAGAAGAGCCCTGCAGGTGATGACACAGCTGAAGGTTGCGTCGTCACCAATGGATATGACAGTCATGAGTTCCTTGGCTGAGACGAGTGTGGAGGGCAAGTCGAGGTGCTTCAGCTTTGAGCAGTTGTACACCAGATTATCAGCAAACAAGACCCCCTCTGGAATGACAATCTCCTCCAGATTATGGCAGACGCCAAAGGCAGAATTACCCATGTCTATCAGCGAAGCAGGAAGTTGGATACTGCTGAAGCGGCAATCCTGGAAGGCGTTTTTGGGCAATTGGCGGATGGTAGCCTGACTCATATCGACAGTGAACAGACTGGTCAGCGAGTCACGGATGAAATAGATATCGTCGCCTCCCAGCGGGCCCTTTACTATGAGATTGTTCACTGCCTTGAAGTGCAATCCCTGACCGCGAATGGCCTCGGCCAACATACCCACGCGCTGCGTCGTCACACTCACGGTTCGTTCTTCAAGGCCCTCTATGATGGCGTGCTGAGCCCACCATTCATTTGACAAATAGGCTTCCAGGGAACCTTCGGGTACATACACTCGCACCAAGGGGAAACTAAAATTGGTATAGTCTACGGCCAGATAGTAGTCCAAATGAGGCGGTGTGACAGCACTCATGTAAAGACGCTGGAGACCACCTCCAAATACAATCTGTCCCATCTGCAACGACGGACTGAGCAGGTGGGCTTCAGTCAGCGTGTTCATCAGAAGGGCTCCATCCTGAATCTCAGTGACTGAAGCAGGCACGGTGATGGATGTCAGTTGACAATCCAAGAAAGCACTCATGCGAATGCACCGCAACCCCTCATGCAACGTCAGCTGGCTCAATTCTGAGTGGTTAAAGGCGAACTCACCTATGCTGACCACCTCATAACTGCTCCCGTTATTGGTCACTGTGGCTGGAATATCTATCTGGGGGGCCGATTGGCCTTCAGCAAATCCACGGCACTCTGCGGCACCACGGCTGGTGTCAACTACATAACTAAGCTGCCCACTGGTGAATGCTGTTCCATCGTCGAAATCCCAATCCTGAGCCTTTGTGCTGGAGGCTAAAACCAAGAACAGACAAAGACCCAATTTGGTCTTGTGAAAAAAAAGTCGATTCATCATATAGTTTGAGGTTTTACTCCACAAAGATAAGAAAAGAAAACGAATATGCCTTCTGACAGAATATAAAATTAACTTAGGAAGTGGCAAAAACCCCCAATAGGGTGATAAATTTGTAGTCATTTTCTTGACATATTCCGAAAATATGCTTAACTTTGCAGACAATTTGAGCGTAAAGGCAAAACGCTCTAGGACATACAACCTTTTTCCTATGACTCTAAAATACGACGTAATAGTTATTGGCGGCGGACATGCCGGATGCGAGGCAGCCTGCGCCGCAGCCAATATGGGTGCAAGCACACTGCTGGTGACAATGGACATGAACAAGATTGCGCAGATGTCATGCAACCCCGCCGTGGGGGGTATTGCCAAAGGACAAATAGTACGCGAGATTGACGCACTGGGCGGACAGATGGGGCTGGTCACCGACGCTACCGCCATTCAGTTCCGCATGCTGAACGTAGGAAAAGGGCCCGCCGTATGGTCACCAAGAGCGCAGTGTGACCGCGGAAAATTCATCTGGGAATGGAGAAAAAAGCTCGATGAAACCACCAATCTTGACATCTGGCAAGACCAAGCCTGCGAGCTGCTCACCGAACGTACTGCATGCAGCAACAATACTGCTACCAGCAAAACCGTGAAGGGCATACGAACTATCTGGGGGGCCGAGATTCTGGCCCGCTGCGTGATTGTAACAGCAGGAACGTTCCTGAACGGATTACTCCACATTGGACGAAAGATGATTCCTGGAGGCAGAATTGCAGAACCCGCTGTGACCGACTTCACAGAAAGCATCACGCGCCATGGCATTCGCTCTGCACGAATGAAAACAGGCACCCCCGTACGCATTGACAAGCGGAGCGTGGACTTCAGCCAGATGGAAAAACAACCTGGCGAAACTCACCCATATCAGTTCTCGTACCTTTCGATGAAATCAGGGAAAATAACAAAATTAGACCAACTTCCCTGTTGGACGGTCAACACAAATCCAGAGGTGCACGAGGTGTTGCGTAGCGGACTGAAAGACTCTCCTCTATATAATGGACAGATTCAATCCATTGGTCCCCGCTACTGCCCTTCTATTGAGACAAAACTGGTGACTTTCAAAGAACGCGAAAGCCATCCCCTCTTCCTGGAGCCTGAGGGGGAGGATACCAATGAAATGTATCTGAATGGTTTCTCATCATCACTACCCATGAACGTACAGATCGAAGCGCTGAAGAAAATGCCAGCTTTCCGCAACGTGAAAGTGTACAGACCGGGCTACGCTATAGAGTACGATTTCTTCGATCCTACACAGTTAAAACATACGTTGGAATCGAAGATTATTGACGGATTGTTCATGGCAGGACAGGTAAATGGCACCACTGGCTACGAGGAGGCAGCAGGACAGGGCCTTGTGGCTGGCATGAATGCCGCACTAAAATGCGGTGGAATGGACGAGTTTGTGATGCATCGGGACGAATCGTATATTGGTGTCCTGATTGACGATTTGGTGACCAAGGGCGTTGACGAGCCATATCGTATGTTCACGTCGCGTGCAGAATATCGCATCCTTCTCAGACAAGACGATGCCGATCGAAGACTGACCGAGCGCTCCTACCAGCTGGGACTTGCTAAACAGGAACGTTACGATTGGTGGATACTAAAGAAAGAAGCTATCGATAAAATCGAGCATTTTTGCAAAACCTACCCCATCAAGCCGAAGGATGTCAACTCTGCCTTGGAACAGCTGGGCACCACCCCACTACAGTTCGGTGTCAAGCTGGAAGAGCTGATAGCTCGCCCACAACTGAACTTTAAGAAATTATCCGATTTCATCGGCCCTTTGAAGGAGCTATTGACCAAGCTTCCCAACCGTCAGGAAGAAATTGCCGAGGCAGCTGAAATCAGAATTAAGTACAAAGGATATATTGAACGGGAGAAGGTGGTGGCCGATAAAATGCACCGTTTGGAGAACATCCGCATCAAGGGCCATTTCAAATATGACGAACTGCAATCACTGAGCACCGAGGCCCGACAGAAACTCATGGCTATTGACCCTGAGACCTTGGCGCAAGCCAGCCGAATACCGGGAGTGAGTCCAAGCGACATCAATGTGCTGCTGGTGCTAATGGGGAGATGACAACGGACAGATTCAGACTAACAGCAGGCTAACAGCCTTATGAAACAAGGGGGCTGTTTCACGTGAAACAAAGAACTTAATTATTAACTATAATTACCTGATTATGAACAACAAAGTACTATTAGAAAACCTTCGCTGCATTCCTGATTTCCCCAAAAAGGGTATCAATTTCCGAGACGTAACTACACTCTACAAGAATGCCGAATGCGTACAAATTATGCTGGACGAATTGGAGCAAATCTACAAGGACAAAGGCATAACAAAAATTGTTGGAATTGAAAGCCGTGGCTTTGTGATGGCCAGCGCATTAGCAGGGCGACTGGGCTGCGGTATCGTCCTGGCCAGAAAACCAGGAAAACTGCCAGCAACTGTCATCAAGGAATCTTTCTCGAAGGAATATGGAGTGGACACCATTGAAATGCATATCGATTCAATCGATGAGAACGATGTGGTCTTGATACACGATGACTTACTGGCAACAGGTGGAACAGCGAAAGCCGCATACAAACTGGTGCAACATTTCCACCCCAAAAAAACCTACATCAATTTCATTATTGAGATCCGTGACGAGGGTCTTCATGGACGAGATGAATTTGAGGGCATAGACCTCAGCACATTGGTTACCATTTAAAGAGTGGTAGGATTCACCCTACCCTCTTATTCTTTACTGAAAACAAAGGATTCATCGGCAAAAAAGCCAACTCGTGTTTCACGTGGAACAAACGAAATGACCAAAGAAGAAAACGAAAAAAGATTAGAATATCTGAAAGGTGTTGTCGCCCGTCTGCCAGAAAAACCAGGTAGCTACCAATACTACGACGAGGATGGAACCATCATATATGTAGGTAAGGCAAAGAACTTAAAATCACGCGTTTCATCCTATTTCCATACAGAAGTGGACAGATTCAAGACAAAAGTGCTGGTGTCGAAAATATTCGATATCAGTTATACTGTTGTAAACACTGAAGAGGATGCACTACTACTAGAGAACAATCTAATAAAAAAATATAATCCCAGATACAATGTCTTACTGAAAGACGGCAAGACTTACCCAAGTATATGCGTCAGCAATGAATACCTACCCAGGATTTTTAAGACAAGGACCATCAATAAAAAATGGGGTACATACTATGGACCTTACTCACACATCGCATCGATGTATGCTGTACTGGATCTCATCAAACAACTTTATCATCCACGCACATGCAGAATTCCAATAACAAAAGAGGGTATTGAGAGTAAAAAATACAAAGTCTGTCTAGACTACCACATCAAGCGATGCAAAGGAGCTTGCGCACAAAAACAAAGTGCCGAAGAATATCAAAAGGACATACAACAAGCAAGAGAAATACTAAAGGGTAATACTCGTCAAATTCTGCGTGAATTGCGACAGGAAATGGAGCAATTAGCCGAAGAACTGAGATTTGAAGAAGCTGAAGAAGTAAAAAGGAAATACCTGACACTTGAAGGATTTGTCACACGAAGCGAAGTTGTAAGCCATACCATAGACAACGTGGATGTCTTCAGCATAACAAGTGATGAAAAAATTGCCTATATCAACTATATCCACGTGTCAAATGGTAGCATCAACCAGAGCTTTACCATTGAATATAAAAAGAAGTTGAACGAGCCCGACCAGGAACTGCTACAACTGGGTATCATTGAACTTCGTGAAAGATTCAAGAGCAACAGCAAAGAAATCATCATCCCAGAACCGCTAGATTTAGAACTGGAAGACATCACCTTTACCGTTCCTCAGCGTGGTGATAAAAAAACATTGCTGGATCTCTCCATAATGAATGGAAAGCAATACAAATTCGACCGTCTGAAACAAGCAGAAAAGCTGAATCCGGAACAAAAGCAGACACGGCTGATGAAAGAACTACAGGAAAAATTACACCTGCCTAAGCTACCCTACCAGATAGAATGTTTTGATAATTCCAACATTAGCGGAACTGATGCCGTAGCGTCCTGCGTGGTTTTCAAGGCGATGAAACCGTCGAAAAAAGACTATAAAAAGTTCAATATAAAGACTGTTACAGGGCCAGATGACTATGCTTCCATGAAAGAGGTTGTACACCGCCGTTATACCAGGCTTGTTGAGGAAGAGCAACCCCTACCCGACTTAATCATTGCCGATGGAGGTAAAGGACAAATGGAGGTTATCAGAGAAGTGATTCAGGATGAGCTAAACCTTGATATTCCAATAGCCGGTCTTGCCAAGGACAACCATCATAGAACCAATGAACTGTTGTATGGATTTCCGCCGATGTCCATACAAATAAAGACAGATTCAGAACTATTCCACGTTTTAACACAGATACAAGACGAAGTACACCGTTTTGCCATCAATTTCCACCGCGACAAGCGCTCAAAACATGCATTACATTCCGAACTGGATGAGATAAAAGGCATAGGTCCGAAAACACGTGATGCTCTTCTAAAGGAACTAAAATCAGTAAAGAAAATAAAAGAAGCTACAGAGGCTCAGCTAGCAACTGTTATAGGTAAAGCTAAAGGGGAGATCGTTTTTCATCATTTCAACCCAGAAGCTACATAAGAGAGGCAAAAGAAAGGCAACAATTTTTTCTTTGCATTGCTGTGCAACCTTTCACAAACAGTATAACTGCTTATGATACAGGGAGATTCGGTGAAGGGTTGTAAATATTGAAATCGACTATCGTAATTTATCTATTACGAAGAAAGAAACTGCAGAAAAGTTAGATGCTTATCGGAAATTCTTGGCATATCAAACGAAAAAAGGAGGCCTTCCCATAATAGAAGGGCGGCCTCCCGTGAAAAAAAGTCGGCCTCCCGTGAAAAAAAGTCGGCCTCCCATGAGAAAAAGTCAACGCCCCATGAGAAAAAGTCAACGCCCCATGAGAAAAAGAAAACATCGTTATAGATAAAAAGCACAAATTTTGGTAATAAAATAGAACTTGGCATCTAGTAATAATACTAAGAGCAAGGAAATTTGTTACACTGTGAGGGGCAAAAGACGAGTTAAAAAAACCCTTCACTACAACATCTTATATTACAGAGATTTACAATCAATGTGAAGGGTTATTTGAAAAAAGAAAAATAAGGTAATGATATAGAACTTGGCACAAAAGTAGCATGACTTATAGTTTTTTAAAGATAGAGACCCCACCCTGAGGTGCCCCCCGAAAGTTAGACAAAAAACTTTCGGGGTTTATTATGTTAGAA
>CAMNJH010000035.1 GCA_946541275.1 uncultured Prevotellaceae bacterium | reverse complement strand
GCAGGCCGCAGATAGGCATCAGATCGGCGGCGTCGCCCGTGGGTATCACGGTGTCGAAGATGAGTTTGTTGGCCATAGGCGTGAACATGCCCAGCAGGACAACAGCCAGGGCGGCCAGTAACACGAAGATATAATTGGAGAAAGGCACTGCGCTCCAACTGAAGTGCAACAGATCGCGGATGCGCAACCTTCGTAGTGGCAGTGGTTGAGTAAAGGCAATGGCCTCGTCGGTGATGACCTCGCGCATGTCGCGTGTCCTTACTCTGGCTACGTTGCCGTCGGTCTTTCGATAAGTATATCCCAGATTCCAGCTGGTGGGGATGAGGGCCACCAGATGCCCGTCCTGAGTGTGGCCCAGAAGGGGACCAACACTTTCGCGCCACCATTTGCCGGTCAGCTTAATCTTGCGTATCATGATGCCATGGGGGCGCAGTATGCCCGTCAGTTGCTGCTCGGGCGTCAGCATCTCGTTCTCTTCCAGTTCATAGTCTGTCACGCCGAGTGCTTCCAGCACTTGCCTCAAGGCGGAAGTGTCGTTCTGAGGCTGAGCCTTGTGTCTGCCTTTGAAGCCCAGCCGGCTCTGGCCAGTGGCCAGTGCCTCGTTCAGCTCAGCCTCTTCCAGCCGGCGGCGTTTCTCTATTTGGTCAAGGTATATTGGCATACTTCCTGGTCACTCGTTGTTCATCAGTTCACGGTAGAGGCCTTCCTGCGCCATCAAGTCATCGTGGGTGCCGCGTTGCACAATGCGTCCTTGGTCCATGACGATGATTTCGTCGCAGTCGCGGATGGTTGACAGCCTGTGGGCCACGATAATCATGGTGGGCCCCATCATCCTGACGGCCTGCATCACCTCATCTTCCGTTTTGGGGTCGAGGGCACTGGTGGCCTCGTCCAGAATCAGCACCACGGGCTCTTTGGCCAGTGCCGTGGCTATTTCCATGCGCTGGCGCTGGCCACCGCTGAAGTTCTGCCCGCCTTTCACCAGTCGGGTGGCAAAGCCGTTGGGACGGCTGACGATGTCAGCGCGTATCTGGGCATCGTTGCAGGCCATCATCATGGTGAATTCCTCTATTGACTGGTCCCACATGCGAATATTCTGCGCAACGGTGTCGTCGAAGAGCACGATGTTCTGGTCGATGGCCGCAACGCTGTTGGTCAGCTCCTCGCTGCTGATGCTCTCAATGGGGCGCCCGTCGAACAGCACCTCGCCGCTCCAGGGCTTGTAGAGCCCGGTGATGAGCTTGGCAATCGTTGATTTTCCACAGCCGCTACTACCCACGAATGCCACACTATGGCCTGGTTCTATGTGCAGTGAGAAATCGTTGATCAGTGCGGGTTGGGTGGGTGAATAGCCAAAAGTGACATGGCGCAACTCTACCTCACCGCCCAGCTTGCCTTCTGCCAGTCGTCCCTGCTCGCCGCGCTTCTCAATGGGGTATTTCATCACGTCGTCCACACGTTCCATCTGCGACCGCATCTCTATGATTTTCTGGCTGGCACCCACCACCTCGCTCACGGGGGTGATAAACGATGCCATGAAGCCTTGGAAGGCCATGAGCATACCGATGGTCAGTTCTCCTTTCAGGATATAAAGGGCGCCCAGGATGAGCACTGCGGCATCGACCGCACCCGAAATGAAGGTGGGCACAACACCCATGCGAATCTCCTGGTCGTCGGCCTCGTTGGCACGATTGAACTTCTTTGCCCACAGGCCGCTCCAGTAAGCAAAGAACCCCGTTTCAGCTCCGGCAGCCTTGATGCTCTCCATGTTGTCAATACACGACACGGTGGCTGAGAAATATTTTCCTTCATTCTGTTCTGTGGTACGTATCAGGTTGACACGCTTTTGGGCGAACCACTGGATGAGAACCAGATTGACCAGTGCTGCCAGCACGCCTATCAGTGCCAGCGTGAAGCTGTAGCTGATCATCAGCACAAGATAGAGTATCAGCAGGGCAATGTTGATCAGCTGTGGGGCCAGCACGTCGACCAGCGATTTAGTGATGCTTTCATTCAGGTGCTGCCGTTGTTGCAGGTCGCCTACATAGCGCATGGAGAAGAAAGTCATGGGCAGATGGAGCAGATGCCTGATGTAGCCTACATTGCCTTTCAGTGCCAGCGAACCCGCAATGCGCTTGGAGTATTTGTCCTTGAGCAGTTCCAGCACGAAGCTGAAAATGGCCACTGCGCTGAGGGAAAGGATGAACACCATGCCCCAGTCGCGGTTGCGACCAGAGAGTATTTCGTCGAAGAAGATATTGGTGAACAGCGGTACGCTGATGGCCACGAAAGCCGAGAGCAGGCAGAACAACAGGGTGAGCCAGAAGGCCTCCTTGGCGCCGCTCAGGTATTTTTTGACATAGGAGAAAATACTGATGGGGGCGCCTTCAGGCTGAAAGTCGGCGGTGGGCTTCATTTCCAAGGCGATGCCAGTGAAGGAGCGGCGGAAGTCGTCCATCTTCACCTCGATGGGCCCCGATGCGGGGTCGTTGATATAAGCATGCCCATGATGGAATCCCCGGAACACCACAAAGTGGTTGAAGTTCCAGTGCAGAATGGCAGGTTGCATGCCTTCCAGCGCCTCGGTGCTGACGTGGTAGCCGTGGGCTTCCAGACCATAGTTGCGGGCGGCTTCTAGGAGGCTGCGAGCCGACGAACCGTCACGACTGACACCACAGGCGTGGCGCACTCGTTCCAAGGGGATCCATTTGCCGTAGTAGGCCAGCACCATAGTCAAAGCAGCCGCCCCGCACTCCAGGGCTTCCATCTGCATAATGATTGGTACTCGCTTCACCTTGCTTCCTATCATCCCTAATTAAGCATTAATCAATCTGCAATATTAATTATGCATTCAGCATTGGGTTTTGAGCTTCCTGTCAATGCCCAGCCAAATCGCTGATAGTATCGGACACACGACCCACCAGTACCTGCCACACGCGTTTCTTTTCAGTGATAATTTGTACGTTACACAGTGTACCTGTTCCCATCTGCAGGTGAGCGCTCTTTGAGCGGCTCCATCGCAGCGATGAGCCCTCGCGGTCGGCCTCGTCGAGCAGTACTTTCACTTCGTAGACGGCCCCATCGCCTATAAACGAGGCCAGAGGTGCCAGCTTTAGTCGGCTGGCCACCTCATCGCGGTCGGTTGGATATTGCTCAATGCTCAATATTGTTCCGTAGGCATAGCCGCAGTCTTCGCGCTGCAGGTCGGCTGGCGTTACCTGTACCTGTTGTCCCTTTTTCAGAGTACGCAAGTCGTCAAACCCCACGTAGACCAACATTTCGCGTTGTGTCTCGGCGGTTTCCTTGGGCATCAGCCACACGATGTAGTCGTCTTCAGTGAAATTGGCCTCTTCGGGGCGATAGGTCAGTACCGTCCCATCGTCGGGGGCGGTGATGGTGAAAATGCTGTCGCCAGTTCGTACTTCCAGCAGGTCGTCACCAGCTTTTACCGTGGCGCCGTGGCTGGTCAGGATGTGTTCCACCATGCCTTCTGACGGAGCACTAATACCTATGGGCTTATCGAAGGGGAACACCACACCTTGGGCAGTCACCTTGTAGTTGATGGTGCCGAATGCGCACCAATAGACGGCCACGGCGCAGAGCACCAGCATGGCAGTAAGAACGAAAAGCAGTGACGGATGCGACACACGGGCCAGCTCCTCGCCTTCATTCTGGTCGTGGAGGGCGTTCACTGATTCCTCACTGAAGAGTTCTTGGCTGGGTCCTTCGTCTGGAATCTCAGTGATGGGTTCTTCGTTGATTGGCTCTGTCATCCCCTTTATCCCTGTAATCTTTTTACTGTTTGTAAACCTATCTCTTCAGCCAGTCAGGGCGAATCACCACTTGAGCTCCGCCTATCACCTCGTTCAGCTGTTCATCGCTCAGAAGAATCTTTTCCGGCGTTTGATTGTTGTTTATGTTCATTTTTGTAATGTCAGTTTATTCGAGTGCAAAGATAAGTATTTTTTTTCTGATAGCAAAATAATGTGTAGAAAAAAATGGGTACACATTTCTAAACCATCCCCTAATGCTTGCTGGAAAGGAGTGCGTAGTAAGAAAAAAGTATGAAAAAAGCACTAATAGGGTGCAAAAAGTTTGGAATAAGTGAAAAAAGTTGTACCTTTGCCGAAAATATTAACCAATAAGCAGTTTTATGAGAAAATTACTTTTAGGTGATGAGGCCATAGCCCAGGGTGCTCTTGACGCGGGGCTGAGTGGCGTCTATGCCTATCCGGGAACTCCTTCAACGGAGATTACAGAGTTTATACAGATGTCGCCACTGGCACGTGAACGCGGGGTGCACAGCCGCTGGAGCACCAACGAGAAGACGGCCATGGAGGAGGCGCTGGGCATGTCGTTCATGGGTAAGCGCGCTCTGGTGTGCATGAAGCATGTGGGCATGAATGTCTGTGCCGATCCGTTCGTGAACAGCGGCATGACGGGCGTCAATGGTGGCTTGGTAGTGCTGGTGGCCGACGATCCCTCGATGCACTCTTCGCAGGACGAGCAGGACTCTCGCTTCTATGGCAAATTTGCCATGGTGCCTACGTTTGAGCCCTCCAGCCAGCAGGAAGCCTACGATATGATGGCCCAGGCCTTCGACTACAGCGAGCGTGTCTGCCTGCCAGTGCTCATGCGTGTTACTACGCGCATGGCCCATTCGCGCGCCGTGGTCCAGTGTGCTGACGAACCGCGCCAGCAGAACGCCCTGAACTACAATGCTGAGGCCCGGAATTGGGTGCTGCTACCTGCCAATGCCCGCAAGCGCAACGACAAGGTGACCGCGCAGCAACTGGAGCTGGAGGAGGACGCTGCCAACTCAGTCTACAATATTTATATAGAGGGGCATGACCAGAAATTGGGCATCATTGCCAGCGGCATCGGTTTCAACTATGTGAACGAGTGCTTCCCGCAGGGCTGTCCTTATCCCGTTCTGAAGATTTCCCAGTATCCGCTGCCCAAAAAGCTGGTGCGCCGAATGCTCAGCGAGTGCCAGCAAGTGCTCATTGTGGAGGAAGGCCAGCCGTTTGTGGAGGACATGGTTCGTGGCGTGGCCGACATGCAGCAGGTGCACGGCAAGCTGGACGGCACGCTGCCCCGAACGGGTGAGCTGAACCCTGACATTGTGAAGAAAGCCTTCGGCATGGAGGCAGGCCAGTGTTTTGCCCCATGTGAAGATGTGGCTCCTCGCCCACCAGCACTCTGTCAGGGCTGCGGCCATCGTGATGTGTATGCCGCACTGAATGAGGTGCTGAAGGAATTCGACAACCCCCGTGTGTTCGGCGACATTGGCTGCTATACGTTGGGCTTCCTGCCGCCTTTCCGCGCCATCCACTCATGCGTTGACATGGGTGCCAGTATCACCATGGCCAAGGGCGCTGCCGATGCCGGACAATGGCCTGCAGTGGCGGTGATAGGCGACTCAACCTTCACTCACTCGGGAATGACCGGCCTTCTGGATGCCATTAACGAGAATGCCGACATCACCGTCATCATTAGCGATAACCTGACCACTGGCATGACGGGAGGACAGGACTCGGCTGGCACGAATAAGTTCGAGGCCATTTGTCGTGGCCTGGGCCTGAGCGATGAGCACCTCAAGGTAGTGGTCCCCCTGCCCAAGAACATGCCGGAAATCACCCAGATTCTCCGCGATGAGATCAATTATCATGGTACCTCGGTCATCATTCCTCGCCGCGAGTGTATGCAAACCCTGCAACGCCATCTGAAACAGAAGAAAGCCCAGGGCAAGTAATTTTGTTTTGTACACAGAGCGCCTTTCAAAAACAGAATAAATATGAAGACAGACATTATACTTTGTGGCGTGGGAGGACAAGGCATTCTCTCCATTGCCACCATCATTGGCGAAGCAGCCATGAACGAGAATCTCTACATCAAGCAGGCTGAGGTGCACGGCATGAGCCAGCGCGGCGGCGACGTACAGAGCAATCTGCGCATATCGTCTGAGCCCATCCACAGCGACTTGATTCCCCAGGGCGGTGCCGATGTCATTATCTCCATGGAGCCCATGGAAGCCCTGCGCTATCTGCCCTGGCTGAAGAAGGAAGGGTGGATTATCACCAGCAGCACGCCGTTTGTGAACATCCCGAACTACCCCGACCTGGAGCTCATCAAGGCCGACCTGCAGAAGCTGCCCCACGTCATCAGCCTCGACATTGAGCAGCTGGCCAAGGACAACAGCGTGCCTCGTTCGGCCAATGTCATTCTGCTCGGTGCAGCCCAGAAAGCGCTAGGACTGGAGTACGAGAAGCTGGAGGCCGCCATCCGCCGCGTCTTTGCCCGAAAGGGTGAGGCCATCGTAGAGGCCAACATCAAGGCTCTGGCGCTTGGACGCGCAGCACAATAAAAAAGAGTGTGAAGAATGAAAGGTGAAGAATTTACTCCCGCCAAAGTTGGATTCGGGAAGTAAATTCTTCACTTTTTGTTTATTTTGTCACTCGGATACTACGGATGTAGTGGCTCTTGCCGTCAGCTTCGTCGCCAGTGATGTTGAAGCTGGCAGCCTGCTGGATTTTTGCCACGTTGGCTATTCTCTTTCCGTTGAGGAACAGCTTCAGGTTGCCGTTGTCAAAGCTGGCTGCGAAGTGGTTCCAACCGTCGCGCTTCAGCAGTTCCGACAAATCGCTTTGGTTGCCATAAATCCATTCTTCGTCGGTCTTGGCTAAGTTCCAATCGGCTTGTCCCCGCCACATGTTAAAGTCACCAATGCCTGAACCCTCTGCGTTGAAGAAGTGGATATGATACCACACATCGTAGCCAAACATGAACTCAAACTCAATGGTGTACTTGGCGGGCAGGGTCAGCTTGCTGCCGTCGGCTCCCAGAGGTGACAGTTCTGTAGTTCCTCCCAACATAGTGATGTAGTAATGGCCATTGGCCTCGCCCACTTCGGCACTGCCCTGGGAAATATCCCATTTCGAGGGCAGTTCGCCCTTGGTCTCACCGCCCAGCGTGTCTTCAAAGATGACTGTTGCAGCGGGCTTGAAGTCGCCTCCTGCATAGAGGGCTTCCAGGTCCAGCACCTCGGCGTTAGCAGGTACTCCCCATACGTCGGGTTGGTCGGCGGCCTGTTCTTCAGCCTGCTGCTCGTCAGCCTGTTGCTCGTTGGCAGCCACTTCTTCCGTTGTCTCGTTCTCGGCGTTAGCCTTGTCAGCCTTCTTGTCGCCTCCACAAGCCGTCATCATCGACAGGCTTGCTGTGCACATCAGTGCCAGATAGATTTTCTTCATTTATCAGTAGTGTATTTGTTAGTCAATATTTCCTTTCAGTCCGGGAGCAAAGCGCACAATGATGATGTTGGGCTCCCTGTCTTTCTCGTAGGTGACATAGCAGCGCTGAATGCCGTTGTCAGTGAGGAATGACCATGCAGGATAGTCGTTGTCCTTCAGGCTGGCCTCCAAGGTCACCTCAGCGTTGGCCTGCTCAGGCGTAAGGTGGCTCATGCCATCGTAGCCATGAATGTTCTTTCCGTCCTGTGCCAATGACTTCGTCAGTTCAAACAGCTTTCCGGCCCATGCGGCGAATTCCTCCTGGGAAATGGCACTGCCGTCCTTCTTCTTATAGACAGCAGCTGCTGAATTGGCGCCGTTGCCTTCGAATTTGTCATAGCCCTCGGTCACTTCGGCATATTCAAAGTCGGGCTCAATCTGTTTCAGCTGAATGCCCCAGCCTTTTTCCAGGGTGGCAGCACATTTGTCAATGCCCGACATCTCTGCCGAGGCTTTCTCTGCTTTCTCCACAGCTTCCTCCGTGCTCATGGGTTTGCTGGATTCTCCAGCTGCTTTCTTTTCGCCGCCTCCGCAAGCTGTCATCAGCGCGAGGCTAGCCATGCACATCAGTGCCAGATAGATTTTTTTCATGTTGAATAATATTTAATAGTTATTGACGTGGCAAAGGTACTATGATGAACCTTCTCACACCCCCCAGAAAAAATGAGGGTTTTCAGTAAATGCAATTGTAACAACGACAACCCTGGGAGCTATCCTTCAGGTTGCGTGCTTCCAGGGTTGCCGGCATACTCCCTCCCGGGAAGGGGGTTATAGGGCGAATGAGATGCCAGCCGAAATGACGGGACGGTCCCAATCTTTCACAATCTGGTATTTGCCTTCCAGGTTCAGCTTCACTGCATCTGTCAGCGGGAACTCAATGCCTGCACCCAGATTGACGCCGAAATTGGAATCAGAGGCCGATACACCCAGTACCTTCACCTTCGACTCCAGCAGTGTCAGTCCGGCCAGCGGATAGATGGTCAGGTTGCCGGCATGAATCAGATACTGCAGGTTCAGGTTGGCATCCCACATGGTGCAGTGGTCTTTCTCCAAAAAGTAGTTGAATGCCACCTCAGCGCGTAGGTCGTCAATGAACTCGTACTGTACCTTGGCGCCAAAGCCCAGGTTCTTGTAGTCAGAGTGCATGCCATAGTTGACATTGGCGCCCAGCCAAGTGGAACCCTGCTGAGCAAACATCGTAGTGCTCATCAGTGCCATGAAGGCAATCATCAGGAATTTTTTCATACTCAGTCGTTTTTGATGGTTAAACACAATGTTTGATAAAACGCGACAAAGTTAAACATTTTTTTTCAATTACGCAATACCCCAATTGTAGGTTTTCCGTTTTTTTCTTGTTTTTTTCCTACAAATTAGCTATCTTTGCAGCGTAATCTGTAAGAAATGACGGAATATAGAGCAATATTGTTGTGCCTGTTCATCTTTTGTTGTGTCGGCAAGGCATCCGCCTATAGCGACCACCGCGGGCGCAAGGTGGACTCGTTGGAGACGGTGCTCAACAGTGGCCGCCAACTGACTGACGAGGAGCGCATCAGTGCCTATAAAGACCTGATGTGGGGATACCTGAACACCGATAGCGAGCGAACCATCAGCTATGCCCGCCAGACCATTGCCCTGAGCTATCGTCATGATTGGATGAACTCCCGGGCCGATGCCTTGCGCATACTGGGCATGGTGGCTTATGGAGGAGGCGACTATGAATCCGCCCTTGGCTACTATCAGCAGGCCCTGGCCCTGAACGACTCTATGCAGGCGGCAGGGAAATACGACCAGAAAACCATTGACGACAGCTATTCTGCACTCTACGGCTCAATAGGCAATCTCTATAACATTCAGGACCAGGCCCATCTGGCCATTGCCTACTACCAAAAGGCACTGCCCATCTTCGAGAAATACCAGTGGCTGGAGTCAACCAGCATACTCTATCATAACATTGGGGAACTCTATGAGACGATGGGCAACAACGAGGAAGCCCGCCGCAACTACCTGCTGGCGCTTGAGAACGGGCGCCGCTCAGGCGATTCACTGCTGGTGGCCATGTCGTGCAAGGGGCTGGCAAAGGCCTATATCAGCCTCGATGACTATGAGCGTGCCGGGCAGGTGGCCAACGAGGCTTACCAGTATTACCGTAATCATACCTTTGAGGAGAATGGTGACTACCAGACCACCCTCTGTGACTTGGCCCGTGTGCAGCTGAAGGGCCTGCACAACCTGGCCCAAGCCGAGGTCTATGCGCGCATGGCTCTTTCGGCCATCAATGACGAGACTGGTGCCGATCAACAGGCCGACGTGTTCAGCCTCTGTGCCGAGCTGGCCCTGGAGCGCCACCAGTGGCAGAAGGCCAAGGACTATGCCCTGCGAGCCCTGGCCACCGATACCATTGAGACCGTCGGCGACCAGGGCAGCCGTGTGCTGCTGGCCATGGCCTGCGCCGAACTGGGTGAAAAGGAGCTGGTGAAGCAGCTGATTGTTCAGATTTATAATGGCATGGAGCGCCTGGCCACCCATCACTATCAGTCAGGCCTGTCGCAGATGGAGGTGCTCTACGAGACCGAGAAGAGTAGGGCAGAGGCGGAGCAGCGCCATCAGGAGAACGAGCAGTTGCGCCGCGAGAAGAAATGGTATTTGTGGGGCGGCATCCTCACGGCCCTGGTGCTCCTGCTGGTGGCCCTGTTCTTCCTGCTGCTGTGGCTCAGCATCAGGCTGAAGCGGCGCTCGGCCCTGATGCAAGCCCGCATTGACGGCGAAGTGGGCGAGCGAGTGCGCCTGAGCCATGACCTGCACGACCGACTGGGGGGCATCCTCACGGCCCTGCGCCAGCAACTCTGTCAGTCGGCAGAACAGGGAGGAACGCCCAGTGCCGCTATTGCCCTCACTGACAATGCCATCAGCGAGATGCGCAATGTGGCCCACCACCTGCTGCCCGATTCCCTGCACCGGAACGGGCTCCGCATAGCCTTGCGCGACTACTGCAGCACCATGCCCCGCGTCAGCTTTACCTTCCTGGGCGACGAGCAGCATGTGCCTCACGAAGAAGCCATCTACTGCATTGTGTATGAGCTGGTGAACAACGCCGTGAAGAGCTCCGGCGCACAGCACATACGCCTGCAGGTTATTGCCGAGCCCGACTTCACCGCCATCAACGTCAGCGATGATGGACGCGGCTTTGAAATCCCTTCAGATGCCGATTCCCCCACTGAGGGTGGACTGCGCAACATCCGTGAACGGGTGGAGGCCATCGGCGGTACTCTCGACCTGCTGGCCAGGCCTGGTCAGGGCACGGAAGTGAACATCGAAGTGAGGCGCCGTCCATAAAATAGCCACATTTGGGGGGTTGTATGATTCAAGAAAACGCCTTACCTTTGCAAACGTATTATTCATTCTATAAATGACCAACATTCTGATTGTCGACGACCACCGCATAGTGGCTGAAGGCATAGCAAAGTTGCTTGACAGCGAGCACGACTTCCATGTTGAAGGCATTGCCAGTGCCATCAGCCAGGCAATGGTGCTCGTTGAGCAGTCGCAGCCTCACATCATGCTGCTCGACGTGGGCTTGCCCGATGGCGATGGCATTGACGCCATCCCCCAACTGCTTCAGGCCTGTCCCTCCATGCGCATCGTTGTGCTCACTATGTATGCCGAGGCCGCCGTGGTTCACAGGGCGCTGGGTGCAGGTGCTCATGGCTTCCTGCTGAAGTCGGCAACAGGCCAGGTACTGTCAGAGGCTATCACGGCTGTCATGGATGGCAAGACTTTTCTTTGCAAAGAGTCGCAGCAGCTGCTGGAGAATATGAAAGAGGCACCCGCCGAGCTGACCATGCGCGAACGCGACATTCTGCGACTGTTGGTGCAGGGATTATCGCAAAAGGAAATTGCCGACCGCCTCTGTCTGGGCTTCGAGACCGTACACAGTTACACCAAGTACATCCGCAAGAAGCTGGGTTGCCCCAACACCGCCTCGCTCGTACGCACAGCCATTGAGCAGCATCTGGTGTAGGATAACATTTTATTTGCCCATCAATGCGAATTGGCGCTTCATTCCTACGCGTATGCGCGCATAAAATAGGGACAAAAAAAGTGCTACAAGTGCTACTGCGCCTTATAACCGTTTGTGTGACAGTTGCTTACGGGTGCATTTTGGGCAATCATAAATGCTACTGGAAATGCTACCAGTTTTGAAACTAGAATTTGTCCATTTTTTCAGAAAAATGAAGTATCATGAGAAAAGGTGCACCACTTTTTCCAAAACGGCGTTGACTTTTTGAAAAATCTCGTTGACTTTTTGAAAAATCTCGTTGACTTTTTGAAAAAAGTCGCTGCCGTTTTGTGACATGGAGTTGAGTCCCGACGACCCGGTAGCACTTGTAGCATTTTTGGTAGCACGAAAATAGGTCGTTCGTGCACCCGCAAGTTGCTTGTTGTCAGCTGGTTGCACCGGTCAGTAGCACTTGTAGCACTAACTCACGCGCGAATAAAACGCGCGTGCGCGCATGCGAGGAAAACGGTTTTACGAGAGGCTCCTGATGTTGGGCTTCTGCAGTCCGTAGCCTTTCTGTCGGTCAACCCGCATCATGGCTGTGGCCACAATGACGGCTCCCAGCGCCGTGAAGCCGAAGATGAGCATCGACGAGGTATAGCTGGGGTCGGTCTCATTGGCTTTGCCCACCAGCGTGGGGATAACGGTACGACCGAAGTTCTGAATGAAGAAAATCATGCTGTAGGCCGTGCCCAGGCACTTCAATGGGATAATCTTGGGCACGCAGGGCCACAGGGCGGCCGGAGCTATGGAATAGCCTATGCTCAGCACTATCATCAGGGCAATGGCAATGGCACTGCCGTGCAGGGGCAGGGCGAACCCGAAGTGCACGATGGTGAGCAGCAGTGCACCCGTGATGACCAGCGTCAGTCCCTTTCCGTATTTGTCGTAGATGAATCCGAACAACGGTGTCATCAGGATGGTGCCGAAGGGCGCTATTGACGAGAAGAACCCGGCAATGTCGGCATCGACGCCGTATTTCATCTCCATCAGCTTGGTAGAGAACTTCAGGAAAGGCGACACGGCCGAATAGAACAGTACGCAGAACAGCGTGATGAGCCAGAACCCCGGTGAGCGCAGCGTCTGGCCTATGTCGCTCCAGCGGAATTCATCCTCTCCGTGTGAAACCGTGTCAGGCCGTGGCTCCTGCTGCTCCTCGCCGTTGGGAACCGTGTCAAACCGGCGGTCCATCACGCAGAACACCAGGAACGCCAGCAGACCGATGATGAGGAACGACAGAGAGACGAGCAGGGGCGTGGAGAGCGTGAAGTGGCGTGCTATGGGGGCCGAGATGCTCAGGGCAGCGGCAGTGCCCAGTCGGGCCATGGCCAGCTGGATGCCCATGGCCAAGGCCAGTTCGTGGCCGGTGAACCAACGCACCATGGCTTTCGACACGGTGATGCCCGTCATCTCATAGCCCACGCCGAACACTGCGAAGCCCAGCGAGGCTACGGCCACCGACATGGGGAGCTGGAAGCCGAAGAGGGCAAACTCGTGCTCACCGAAGTCGGCCGTGATGCCATACAGTTTGATCAGCGTGCCTGCCACCATCAGCGAGCAGGCCAGCGTGCCCGTGAAGCGGATGCCCATCTTGTCGAGAATCAGTCCCGAGAAGAACAGCATGAGCAGGAACACGTTGATGAGGCCGCTGGCACCTGAGAAGAAGCCATAGTCGGCGGGCGTCCAGCCCAGGCCTCCGGCTGAGCGGGGCTGCTCGAGCATGGTCTCAAGGGGTGACATGACATCGTTCACAAAGTAGCCCATCATCATGGCGGTGGCCACAATGAACAGCACCGTCCAGCGGGCTATGGGGTTGTCGTTGAGTCGTTTCTGAATAGCTTGTTGCATGAATCCGCAGTATAGATATTGAAGGTGGAGTCGCTTCTTATGGTGAGAGCTTGATGACCTGGCTTCCTACCTTCAGCACGCAAACCTGTGCGGCGGGGATGGTCAGCGTGACCTGCTGACTGGTGGCTGTGGTCTGGCTGAGCAGCATTCCGCGCAGGTCGTAAACGGCTATCCGCATGCCTGGTGTGACGCCCGCGAGGCTGATGCTGTTGCCGGTCCTGCTGACAGTCCACGTGGGGGTGGTCAGCGAGGCAATGTCCGTCGACTCCCTGATGATGGGGTTCACCACCAGCCGGGAGCAGCGGGGCATCTGCATGCTCAGCACGGGGCCGTCAACCTGCTTCGTGGTGGTTCCGCCACTGCCCACCTGCGTCACGTTCCATCCGCTCACCTCACGATGGCTGCCAGGGCTGGCTTCCAGCGTGAACTGCCGTCCCAGGAAGTATTTGCCATTGAAGGTGCCTTCTGAGAGGCGTATCCCGTTGAAGCTGATGCCTATCTCCTCGTCGCCCTCAGCCTTTGTCCACGACAGGGTCATGGGAATGGGCGTGCTCAGGTTGTAATAGCTGCTCACGTGGCTGTAGAACTGGTCGGTGCGCTGCGCCAGCCAGTTCTGGGCCGAGCGCAGCTCGTCGTTGTAGTTGGGCCACCACTGGTTGATCAGCTTGCGGTGAACGGGATACTCGTTTTTTATCTGCTCGTACATGGGATCCCACACTGCGCGCACACCCCTCTCATTGAGGAAGTCGCCCATGTAAATGGCGCAGCAGTCGGTGAAGCGGAGGCTGAAGTCCTTGTCTTCCATGAGGCGGCGGAACAGGCGCGTGGCATCATAGCTGTTGGCTCCCCAGTTGTGCTGCCCGTCGTAGCTGGGATTATGCAGCCAGTCCAGAATCTTATAGCTGCTGTTGCCCTGCCCGTACAAGCCCATCACGTAGTCGCAGTCCTTGGCCACCCACCGCCAGCGACCACCCTCGGCCCTGGGACGCCACATGATGATGTTGTTGCCTGGGAAGTCGAAGTTGTTGAAGTAGAGGTTCATGACCATGATGTTGATGAACTCCTGGCAGTCCATGCGCTCCTCGTATTCTGCCAAGGTGTGGCCGTGCTCGTTGTAGAAGGCCTTGAACTCTTTCAGATTGTCCATCGTGCCTTCCTTCAGGTCGTTCCAGTTCTCTATGAGGTCAATGTCCTCCAGCCCGTCGTAGTGGGTGATGATGTTGTTCTCGTTGGCCCGTTCACGGATGTTCAGCATGCAGTGGTAAGTGCCGTTGATGTAGACTACTGCGGGGCGCCAGGCTTGCCAGTCCAAGTCGACATGGCTGGCCATGGAGCGCTGCACGATGGCATCGCGCATGTAGAGGTAGTCGAAGTCATTGCCGGCATTGCGCAGCACCAGCGATTTGTAGTCCGTCAGGCCGGGACACTGGTCGGGGAAGAACTCGTAGTCAAATCGCTTCTCGCCAAAGCGCTTGTGGGCATAGATGGCCATCGACTTGAACTGTGCCCCGCGCGAGGCCGCTCCGGCTATGCGCGTCTCGCAGAGCTGGTTGATGCTGCTCTCCTCACCCTCGTCGAAGAAGAACTCAATATTGATAGGCCGGCGCCAGTCCACCCGCTTGTCGCCGTTGTTGTTGGTGAAGATGCCCGTCTGCGCACTGTTCAGGTACCTGTTGTCCGTGGCAATGGAGATGATGGGCAGCGTCATAGGGCGGGGAAAGAAGATATAGCTCTGGGTGACGGAGCGTGGTGACAGCCATCCCTGGCAGAACAGCTTGGCCCTGATGACGCGTGAGCCGTTGAACACGAAGGGGGTGGAGTAGAGCGAGCTTTGCGGTGTGGGTTCCGTTCCGTTCGTGGTGAAGCGGATTTCTGTGCCTTCGGGTGAGCCCTTAGGGATGGAGAGCGTGAGCCTGATATTCGTGGAACTGGTGATGACGCGGCCCTGCTCACTGAAGGTGGGGTCGCCCAGTATGTGGTCGTGGTCGCACACTTCGCCACAGTTGGGCTGAGCCGGTGTTGGCGTCAGCTGGTAGCCCCAGTCAGAGCTGCCATCCGTGCGGCGGCCATAGCTGATGTTGGGCGCAGGCTGCTTCTTCAGCCCTGTCACGCTGTCGGTCAGCACACCATTGAGGAACAGGTAGACGGCACAGCCTTTGCCCGACTCCAGGCGGAAGGGCGTGTGAAGACCACTGCCCACCTTGTCGCAATAGACCACTATGCGCCCACCAGGCTCCAGTCTGCGGCTGGGCAGGGGCCAGGCCTCGTCGGCCCGGGGCGTGATGCCAATGCGGTATTGGCTCAGCTGAGCTACCGCAGAGCCTGCGTTGTAGAGCTCTACCCATGAGTCGGGGAAATCGTTCCTATCGTCCATCACGCAGTCTATGTTCGACTGCATCAGCTCGTTCACCACCAGCTGCTTTGCGGGCTCGTCGGTGGTGTGGGCCATTACTGTGCTCAGCGACAGCATGGACAACAGCGTGAAAATGATTTTTCTGGTCGTCATATACCTTTTGCTTGGTTACGGCTGCAAAGGTAGAAAAAAAAAGTGAATGATGAACGATGAATTGTGAATTATTTCGTACCTTTGCAGGCAACATATAATAATTCAACTGATGATGAAACATTTTCTATTGTCCTCACTGCTGGTGTTTTCCATGCAGGCAGTGGCCCAGGAAAAAACCTCTGTAAGCGAATTCAACCTGTCGGGACCCTTTGCGGTTAGTACTCCCTTCCATGCCGACACCGTGGGACTGGCCGGACAGAAGTATGATGAAACCTCGTTGCTGGAAGCACTGGCTGTCGATGTCCCCGCCACCGAGCGCTGGGCCTCGCCGCTGCTGCCCTCGTTGAACGACCACCAGAGCGTGGGCGTGCTGTCGTTCTACCTGAACAACAGCGACTATCTGAAGGGAAAGCTGGAGGTGCGTGGCCCCAAGCACTATAAACTCTACATAGACGGACAGGAATGCGGTGGCGAGCTGAAGCTGGCGCCTGAGCACCACACCGTTGCCGTGAAGTTCCTGGCTCAGCCGTGCGACAGTGACAGTATTCACGTAGTCATTGATGCCAACAGGCCCGTGGCGCCCACGCTCAGTGCTGCCCATCCCTACATGGTGCACGACCTGACCGACGGGCGGCGCGTCAGAAGTGCTTCGCTCTCGGCCGACGGGGCCTATGTCGTGCTGGCCTATCAGATCACTGAGCGGGGAGGGCAGAGCCGCTGGGAGTATGAGCTGCGCGATGTGAAAAGCCAGCGACTGCTGAACCGCTTGGAGCAGAATCCGAAGTGGATGCCGCATACGTGCGCATATATAGAGGAAATAACTGAGGGCGACAAGCGCGTGCTCTACAAAGTAGAACCGAAGACAGGGCAGCGCTCGCGCTGGGCCGTGGGTGTGCCAAAGGGAGACTACGACATCAGCCCTGCGGAAGACTATCTGATTGTCACCGCCGAGGAGGAAGGCCCGAAGGAAGACCGCGAAGTGTTTGAAGTGCTGGAGATGGACGACCGGCAACCCGGATGGCGCAATCGCAACTACTTGGTGAAGTTCGATGTAGCCACGGGCATCAGCCAGCGCATCACCTTCGGCACGAAGGGGGAGTTCCTGATGGGCTTCTCAATGGACGGGCGCCAGCTCATTGTCGGCTCTTCCTACTCACGACTGGCCAAGCGTCCAACGGAGGTGATGGACGTCTTCCTGATGGATGCCCACACGCTGAAGGCCGACACTGTGCTGCTCTGCGAGGGATTCCTGGGTGGTGCCAGCCTGTCGCCTGATGGGAAGCAGCTGCTCTTCACGGGCACGCCCGAGGCCTTCAATCGCATAGGGTGCCAGCTGCCTGCTCATGTCACGCCGAGCATGACGGAGAACGAGTTGTTCCTCTTTGACATAGCTACCAAGAAGGTGACACCCCTGACCAAGGATTTCAATCCCTCTGTGGAGAGCGTGGACTGGTCGTGGAATGACGGCCAGATATACTTCTCGGCCGAAGACCGCGACTATGTGCGCATCTACAGGCTGAACCCCAAGACGGGAAACATTGACCAGCTACCCATTCAGGGCGACTATGCCTACCGGTGGGCGCTGGCCAGCCAGGCATCGGTATTGGCCTACCTGAGTTATGATACCATGGCTCCGGCATCGGCCTACGTGCTGACCCTCCCCGGTGCTTCGGGCAAGGGAAAGACTGCGAATGTGCGCCTGTTCGACGGCCATACAGCACTTGGCGATGCTGTGATAGGCACGTGCCAGGACTACAATTTCAAGAATTCACATGGCGACACCGTGTATGGCCGACTCTATCTTCCCGCCGATTTCGATGCCAGCAAGAAGTACCCCATGATAGTCTATTACTATGGAGGCTGCTCGCCCGTCAGTCGATATTTTGAGTCGCCTTATGCTCCGCAGTACTGGAACTCATTGGGCTATGTGGCCTACATCGTGGAGCCCAGCGGCGCCACGGGCTTCGGGCAGGAGTGGGCTTCGCGCCATGTGAACACGGCGGGTGGAGCTCCCGTGAATGGGGTCGTGCCTGGCGGAACACCGGCTGGCGACATCATTGAAGGCGTGAAGAAAATTTGCGAAGACCATCCATATATTAATAAGGAGAAGATAGGCTGCATGGGGGCATCGTATGGCGGATTCATGACGCAGTACTTGCAGACCGTCACTGACATCTTTGCTGCTGCCGTCAGCCATGCCGGCATTGCCAACCACACCAGCTACTGGGGAGAGGGCTACTGGGGCTATAACTATAGCGAGGTGAGCATGGCCAACAGCTATCCCTGGAGCCACAAGCAGCTCTATGTCGACCAGTCACCGCTCTTCAATGCTGATAAGATTCACACGCCGCTGCTCCTGCTGCACGGGAATGCTGATACCAACGTGCCCCTCATAGAGAGCCTGCAGATGTTCACGGCACTGAAGCTGCTGGGACGCGAAGTGGCGCTGGTGGAGGTGGAAGGCCAGAACCACCACATACTGGACTACGGCAAGCGTGAGAAGTGGCTGGCCACGCAGATGGCCTGGTTCCAGCGTTGGCTGAAGGACGACTCGTCATGGTGGGAAGCCCTGTATCCCAAGAAGCATCTGTAAGTTTGAATACCTAGCCTCTATGTATATCAATATGAAGCAGTGGGTGGCTGACGTCATCCTGAGGAAAGAGGTGGCGGCAGTGCCTGTTATGACTCATCCGGGCATTGAGCTGAACGGAAACACCGTGCGCCAGGCAGTGAGCGATGGCTTGGTGCACCATCAGGCTGTGATGACTCTGGCACAACGCTACCCCAGTGTGGCGCTGGCCACCATCATGGACCTCACTACTGAGGCCGAGGCCTTCGGGGCGCAGATAGCATTCAGCGACGAGGCCGTGCCGGCGGTGAGCAATCGCTTGTTGGCCAGTGTGGACAGCATCTACCAGCTTCAAGTGCCTTCGCTCAGCGCTGGGCGCATACCGGCCTATCTGAAGGCCAATCTCTTGACGGCCCAGTCCATGGAGCGCTTGCAGCGGGAAGGCAAGATGGAAGTCCGCCCCCTGCTGGCAGGCTGCATAGGCCCGTTCTCCCTGGCAGGCCGCCTGTACGACATGTCGGAAATCATGGTGCTCATCTACGAGCATCCCGACGCTGCTCACACGCTGCTGACCAAATGCACGGACTTCATTGAGAAGTATTGCCGAGCCTTGAAGTCGGCAGGCGCTCATGGGGTGATGATGGCCGAACCTGCTGCCGGACTGCTGTCGAATGAGGATTGCAGCACTTTCTCCTCGCAGTATGTGAAGCGCATCGTGGGGCGGGTGCAGGACGATGGCTTCATCGTCATCTTGCACAACTGTGGCAACACGGGCCATTGCACACGGGCCATGGTGGAGACCGGGGCCGCTGCCTACCACTTTGGCAATAAGTGCCAGATGGACGAGGTCATCCGTGATGTGCCCTCCACAGCATTGGCCATGGGCAATCTTGACCCTGTTTCGCTGTTCAAAGACGGAAAACCTGAGCAGATGCGACAGGCGGTGCTTGACTTATTGGATAAGATGAAGGACTATCCCAACTTTGTGCTCTCCAGCGGTTGTGACACGCCACCCCATACGCCGCTGGAGAATGTGGATGCTTTCTTTGAAGCATTGAAAGAATACAACCGGCAGTGACACAGAAGACTCTGGACTACTCCCAACTGGGCATTGACTTGGCTGATGTCTACGAGCAGATGGGCTATCATGGTCAGCTGCCCGATGAGGGCACCCGGGCCGAGACGGAGGCCATTATCAGCGAGGTCAGCTCATGGCTGGAGCCCAGATTCTGCTTCCTCGTCAGGCCTGAGCTTCCTGACTTCAGTCTGGGCCGGATTATCAGCCGTCAGCTGGCGGGAGCCGAGGCTTATGCCCTGTTTATAGCCACCTGCGGGGTGGAGTTTGAGGAATACCAGCAGCGACTGAAGCAGGAAGGCGACATGGTGCGCGTGTTTATTGCCGATGCGCTGGGCTCGGTCATTGCCGAGAAGTGTGCCGACCAGATGGAGCTGAGTCTGCAGCAGAGCATTGACAAACTGGGATGGCACCACACCAACCGCTTTTCACCAGGCTACTGCGGCTGGCACGTCAGTGAGCAGCAGCTGCTCTTTCCGCTCTTCGACGGCCATACCTGCGGTGTATGCCTGACGGAATCGTCGCTCATGTTGCCCATCAAGTCGGTCAGCGGCCTCATGGGAGTGGGTAAAAAAGTCCGCAGACTTGACTACACCTGCGGACTATGCGATTTTGAAAAGTGCTATAAGCGGAAGATAAGAAGAAAACCCCTTGTAGCCCCGTAGTCAGCCATTTCCACCCTATCTTTTCTGTTGAAGCAGCTGCTTGGCCACGGCGACGGCTGAGTTGGCATTGTCGCTATAGCCGTCGGCGCCAATCTCGTCGGCAAAGCCCTGCGTCACGGGTGCTCCACCCACCATCACTTTCACCTGCTGCCTGATGCCGGCTGCCTCCAAGGCGTCAATCACCTCTTTCATATAGCCCATGGTGGTGGTGAGCAGGGCGCTCATGCATAGAATGTCGGGATGGTTTTCCTTCACGGCTTGGATGAATGCGTCGGCAGAGACGTCAATTCCAATGTTCACCACTTCAAATCCGCAGCCCTCCAGCATGCTGGCCACCAGGTTCTTGCCAATGTCGTGCAGGTCGCCTTTCACGGTGCCTATCACCACCTTGCCCAGTGATGTGGTGGCCGAACCGGCCAGTAGGGGCTTGAGCAGTTCCAGGGCGCTCTTCATGGCGCGACCGGCCATGAGCAGCTGAGGCACGAAAGCCTTGCCGTCCTGGAAGCGCTGCCCCACTTCGCCCATGGCGCGAATCATCTGCCCGTTAATCAGTTCCTGCGGAGGAATGCCGGCAGCGATGGCATCGCGGGTGGCATTGGCAGCCTCTTCACTCTTGCCGTTGAGAATGGCAGCAAAGAGGCGCGATTCGGGGGTGGCGGCGGCAGGCTTCGTTGGGGTGGGCGTAGGGGCAGGATGGGCGGGGAGGGTATCCTGGATGATGGCCGGCTCCTGGTTCACCTCTCCTTCCTTCAACGGGCTGAGCAGTACTCCTGTCACGGGCTCCACGGCCTTAGCCATCAGGCTGATGTGCTGGTCGGTGGTGCCGCAGCAGCCGCCGATGATGCTCAGCCGGTGTCCCTCCAGCAGTGGCCACACGTCGGCCAGCAGGCTCTCGGGTGTCTTGCTGTAATGCCCATTGCCGTCGGGCATGCCAGCATTCGGGTAAAGGCTCACCTTTGTTCCGAAGCGGGCCAGTTGGCATACGAGCGGTGCCATCAGGGCCACATCTGACAGGCAGTTCAAGCCTATGGAATAGATGCGTGCCGAAAGCGGGGACAGGTGCTCAGAGAGTCTGTCCAGGAATTCCGGGATGCTCTGCCCGAGCATATTGTGTCCGTCGGCGGTAGAGACCGAGAAACTGAGCAGAATGGGCAGCTGGGGGGCTGCATGCCGGGCTGCGTCGATGGCTATCCGTGCATTGTTGACGTCGAAGATGGTCTCAATGAGCAGACCATCCACGCCGCCATCGGCCAGTGCCCTTATTTGTTCTTCGTAGGCTTCCTGCAGTACGGCTTCCTGCAGAGGCTCACCGCTGGTGGCTACTGACGTGGTGCGGCTTGTAGGTCCAATGCTGCCCAGCACATAGCGGGGCTTCTCCTTCGTGGAGTATTCATTGGCGCACTGGCGGGCTATCTGTGCCGCTGCCAGGTTGATGGCTCGGCAATGGTCTTGCAGGCCATAGTCGCCCATGGAGATGCGCTGAGCGTTGAAAGTGTTGGTCTCAATGAGGTCAGCGCCGGCCTCAAGGTACTTGCGGTGAATGTCACGGATGATGAACGGGCAGGTCAGCGAGAGCAGGTCGTTGCAGCCTTTCAGGTCGGCATCGTGGCTGGCAAAGCGGGCGCCACGGAAATCCTCTTCGCGCAGGTGGTACTGCTGTATCATGGTGCCCATGGCTCCGTCGAGCACCAGTATTTTCTTTTGGGGGAGGGCCGTGAGGGGGCTGGGTTGGAATTGCTCTTCCGTGCCCTCTTCTATCTGGCGGATGATGGCCTCCACCTGGCGGTCGGCCTCGTCAGATTCCGTGGGAATATGGATAGCGGTGGCTTGCTTGTCGCCGTCCACATGGTTTTCTTTACTCGTCTGGTATTCCTCCACAATGCGCATGGCCTGCTCCACATCGTGCTCGTTGTGGAAGTCCATTTCCAAGTGTACGCCGTCACCGCCAATGTTGTCCAGCAGGGGCCGCAGCTCGTCCAGCTTCACCCAGCTGGCCATGATGCTCTTGCCGGCCGACAGGATGCGCTTGTACAGGTCGTACCATTTGGGACTGCCTCCCTGTGGCTCGCCTACGCCGGGTGTCCACTGGATGGCGTTCAGCTCGTCAATCTCCAGCAGTGCGTCCAGATGGTGCATGGCTCCCACGCCGTCCAGATGGTAGAGGGTGTAGTCTATTTTCTGGCACTGCTGGCGGATGAATGGTTGCACAAAGCGGCGATAGTCGTCAGTGCTAATCATTGTTGAAATGTCGCATTGCAGTTTCGACATCTTGCCGGGCGCCCAGCTGGAGAAATAGCAGAAGGCCATCTCGTCGCCCTCGCGGATGATGTCGTAGAGTTCGTCGAACACTTGGAAGT
>CAMNJH010000034.1 GCA_946541275.1 uncultured Prevotellaceae bacterium | reverse complement strand
ACGTGCGCTGCCTGATGTTCGGTATGAACATGAACAACGTGGCCGTGACCGACGGTGATCGCGTGGAGTTCGAGCAGCGTCTGGGCTACCATGTGGACTACTACCCCGTTTCTTCTTTGATGGACTACTTCAAGAAGGTGACCGACAAGGAGGCCGACGAGTTGGTTGAGGAGTACAAGAAGGAGTACACCATCAAGATTGACGAGAGCGGTGAGGAAGTATACTGGCAGAAGGTGCACAATGCCGCTAAGGCCGAAATCGCCCTGCGCCGCGTACTGAAGGACGAGGGTGCCACTGCCTTCACCACCAACTTCGATGACCTGGGCGACGCCGACATCGACGATCCCAACTTCTGCGGTTTCGACCAGATACCCGGTCTGGCTTCTCAGCGTCTGATGGCCGAGGGTATCGGCTTCGGCGCCGAAGGTGACTGGAAGACCGCCTGCCTCTATCGTTCTCTTTGGGTCATCTCGCAGGGCTTGCCCACTGGCTGCTCGTTCCTGGAGGACTACACGCTGAACTTCGCTGGCGACCGCAGTTCTTGCCTGCAGAGCCACATGCTCGAAGTCTGCCCGCTCATCGCCGTCGACAAACCCAAGCTGGAGGTTCACTTCCTTGGCATCGGCATCCGCAAGCAGCAGACCGCCCGTCTGGTGTTCACCTCTAAGGTTGGCCGTGGCATCAAGGCTACTGTCGTTGACCTGGGCAACCGCTTCCGCCTGATTTCTCAGGAGGTAGAGTGCATCGAGCCGAAGCCCATGCCCAACCTGCCTGTGGCCAGTGCTCTCTGGGTACCCCAGCCCACGTTCGAGATTGGTGCCGGCGCATGGATCCTAGCCGGTGGCACACACCACAGCGCCTTCTCGTACGACATCAACGAGGAGTACTGGGAAGACTTCGCTGAGATGACCGGCATTGAATACGTGAAGATCAACAAGCAGACCAACATTGCAGACTTCAAGCAGCAGCTCCGCAACAACGAAGTTTACTTCATGCTGAACAAGGCGCTGAAGTAAAAATCAGGCTTGCGAATAAGATAAAAAACTCTCCCATATCGGTTTGATATGGGAGAGTTTTTTGTGACTGGGGAAATATCAGACTATTCGGACAATTCGGACATTCACACAGTGAGAGGCGGTGGCGTGAGGGCCACAATGCGCAATACAGCAGGCACCTGGCTCACTGGCTGCCACTGCGCCATGCCAGGCAGCCAGCAGAGGGTGTCCTTGGTCACACGGCCCTGGTAGATGAGGCGTGCCAGCTCCTTCTCGTCGAGGGGGCCACAAGCCTCGCCGTCAAGGGCCACGTAGTAGTTGCTAACTTGCGGCTGGGGCATCATCTGCATTCCACCAGGATACTGCATTTGTTGCATCTGCTGGTTCATGCTGGCCACCATCTGTTGGGCTATCTGAGCGCTCATGCCGAACTCTACGAGCCGGTCGAGCGAGAAGAAATTACTATCGTCGAGCATGATGTATTGATTATTGGATTAAAAGGAGAATAAATAGGATTTAACCTTAGCTGCCTATCAAGGCACAGGTGGAGGCACAGGAGCGCCTGTAGGTGGTGCGGGCGGCTGCTGAGGAGCGAAGGCGAAGGCCAGCTCGGGCATGTTCTGCGCCAGTTCCCAGGTGGCCATTCCCTGTCGCCACACGTAGGTCTGCAGTGTCAAGTTGCCATTCTGCACCAGTTGTGGCAACTGTTGCGGAATGAAAGGACCGGCCTGTTGTCCACCGATGCTGACAAAATACTGTACATTGGGCATGGGCGGCGGTGTGGCGGCACCGGGTATGGGTGGCGGAGTGGCGCCCAGCTGCTGGTTGATTTGCTGTTGCCCAGCCTGCATTCCCTGCTGCATATACTGTCCCATGTTGTTCATCATGCCAGCCATCTGCTGGCCCATGGCACCGCCCATCATCATGCCGGCCATCATGCCGGCGGCGTTCATGCCGCCACCGCCACTACCGTCTCCGCCGCCGCCCATCTGGCCCATCTGCCCCAGACTCTCGGCACCAGCACGGAGCACGCTGGCCTGTTGGTCGAGAGCGTGCGCACCAATGAACTGGGTCTCTGTCTGCAGGCGTTGGGCGCGCTGAGCCTCCTCGCGCTGGATACGCATCGTTTCCTCCATGTTCTGGCGGTTCAACTCCTGCGTATCATGCAGGTTCTTGATGTTCACCTGAGTCTGTGCCTCCAGCGTTTTGGCCTGTAGGCCAGCGGTGAGGCGATAAACCTCCTGATAGTAGGGACTGGTCTTGTCAATCTCCACGGTCGAGATGTCGAGCACCTTCAAGTTCACACCAAAGTCATCGTTCAACCGCTGCGCCAGTTTTGCCTGAACACTGTCGCTCACGGTCTCTATCTGCCGCTCCAATTGGATAAGGGGGATGCCAGTCTCAATGGGAATGTTGGTCACCACCTGGCGCACATGCTTGGAAATGGCGGCGTTAATCTGTCGCTTAAAGTCGTCGTGGTCGAAGTTCTGCAGACGGTTCAGTTTGATGAACCCCTGATAGTCGGTGATGTTGAACGTCAGTGTACCCCTCACGGCCACGGGCACGCCCTGATCGGGCAGACGCGGGTCGAAGACGTCGAAGTAAGGCACTCCAAAACGCATCTGGTTGTTCTGTTGCAGGTTGATGAAGTACACCTCGGCTTGGAAAGGCGATTCGCCGCCCCACAGTGTGCCCACGATGTTGGTCAGCACGGGGAAGTTCTTCGTCTTCAGCATGTCGTCGTAGGGTCCCACGATGAAGTCCTGCAGCGGTCCGTTCTTCTGCTGATAGACGAAGACGGCCACCTCGCCCTCCTTCACGCGAAGCGAGCTGTTCCATCGGATGGCATTCTCGCGGCTGGTGCTGTTCACATCCTGTCCGCTGGGGTGCCATTTCCACACAATGTATTCCTGTTGGTCGCAGCGGATGACGTTCATCAGGCCGCCGCCTTTTCCTCTTCCAAATATTCCCATAATCTATAATTAGGTATTATTGCTGATGTTCTTTTTGGCTTCGCCCTTCTTATTCTTTGTCAGTGAAGAAGGGGTGGCCATAATGCTGCTCTATGGCATCCTTGTTTGTCGCATAGAACCAGGACAATTTGTCAACGAAGTTGTCGGCAGCTTTTTCAAAGGCTTCTTTCTTCCGCTTCTCGTAGTCACTGTACTCGTTATGAGTCACCCACACCAGTTCTTTGTAGTCATAGAGTTTCTTCTCGAAGTTCTCCACGCTGATTTCATCTTCTTTCAGGTCATCGAGTTTCTGCATCAGCTCTGTGTACTGCTTGTCGGCTTTTTCTTCATCACCCGACGATAGTATCGAACCAATGATTCCTAAAAGGACGAATATTCCAATGGAGATAAGACATCCCTTCGTCCATCCTCCGCCTTTCTTTCCACTGTTCTTCAATGCTTTGATGCGGGCTTCAGCCTCCATGCGCTTCAACTTCTCGTCTTCCTCCTGCTGTCTGTCAGCCTTTACCTTAGCCTCGGATATCTCCTTTTGCACCTCCTCCAGCAGGGCTTTCACCTTGGTGTTCTCCCCGTAGAGTGTCATGGCGCGTCGGCGCTGCTCTTCCAGCGTGGCAATCACCATGGGCGCAGCCTGGGTAGAACAACTTTTCAGCTGAGCTATCCCTCGGTTCATTTGCTCAATCAGAAAGTCCAGCTCCATGTTGTGCGTGTCTTTCAGGTTCACCACGTTGCCGCACGACGGGCAGATGCCGGTGAGTGCTGGCAGTATTTCGCCACAGGCGGGGCACTTGTGCACCTTTGGTGCCTTGGCCTGTTGCTCCTGTCGCAACTCCTGAATGCGCGCATCAAGAAGCACGTCAACAGTATCTTCGTCGATACCCTCCTGCATAGCCATGCGTTTAATCACTTGGCGCTCCTTATCAGTGATGATGCCATCAACGAGCGAAGCCTTAATAATCTCTTCTAATTTTTCTGAGAACATTTTTCTGTACTTATTAATTCTCCAATGTGGTTTTTAGCCCCTACCCCTGCTCACCTCCACGCAAAAGCGGAGGCCAGATAGGCCTCATATCGTTTTTGTTCAACGAAAAGAGTGCTGCAAAGATAAGAAGAAAAAAAGAGAATGCCAAACATATTTCCCGATTTTTTCCAAAACGAAGTTGCAGAAAGTGAAGTTAGCGAACAATCCACCATACGCACGCATAAAATACCCTTTTTTAATATGTGCAGACTCAAAAAAAATATATTTCGCGCTCTATTTGCTGAAAAAGTTGTATCTTTGCCCCATCATTATGCTAAACGACGCGCTGATGGGAAAGGCGCATGCAAAAACTTGAAAGAAAGGCCATTGAAGTGGATAGCTATAGCCGTCATGTTGAGTCTGACGTGGGTTGGATGCGACAAGGAGAAGGGAGGGGGCTGTGCCATCGTCCAGACCTCACCCTCGTCATTCGCATATCAGTCGAAGGGGCAGTCAGGCAGCATCCAGCTGGCTGCCGTGGATTCGACATGGGTAATACGGCACTACCGGGGTGAGAAGTTGCTTGATGTGTGGACGTTACGCGACCCCGTCTATCGGTTCGACTGTGGCGACCTGACTGGCGACAGCATCCCGGAGATAGTGGTGGGTGTGACCAAGACCACCCGCTATCGGAAGGAAATGGACCGTCGGCTGTTCATCTTCAAGCTCTACAAAGGCCGGAAGATTCGCCCCCTGTGGCTCGGCTCCCGCGTAGGGTTACCGCTCATCGACTTCAGGGTGGAACGCGATTCTGTACCAGCGGTCATTCACACATGGGAGCGGGGCACGGACGGGACGACCGTAGAAGTGATTTATCGGCAGCAAGGATTTGGACTAAAGTATCAAAACAACCTATAAAACTTTTGCAATATGAAAAAGGGCTTATTCTTTTTATCAATGTTGCTCGTGTTAGCAGCATGCAAGAACACAGGCAACAAGCCAGGTGCAGACCCCCTTGCCAATGAGGAAATGGTGGAATGCCAGGAGTTCAACCCCCATTCATTTCTGATGACTCAGGACTCGCTGCCCGACAAGGTGGACCTGGATGTGGACATCAAGGACATGACTTACCAAGAACTCCGTCTGCTGAAAAACTACGTCTATGCCACCAAGGGCGTGTGGTTTATGGAGGGAGAGGTCAACGCGTTCTTCTGCAACAAGTGTGAGTGGTATATGCAGCGTTGCTTCGAATATATGGAGGAGCACGAATGGGAAGCGAACACCGACATCAGCAAGGTGAAGCTGACGGATGCAGAAAAGGCGTTCATCGACAAAATCGACGTCCGCATGGCCGAGATGGAGAAGAGCCGCGAGCTGGAGCGCGGCGGACAGAAGCTACTCAATCCTGCCATGGCGGTGAATATGTTCGTGCTCGACGAGTTCGACCAGCAGTTCTATGCCAAACTGAACCAGAACAATTTCGCCATCACGCCCACCGACAATGCGCAGCTGTTCAACATCTACGAGCAGAACGACTACGACCGCATCCCTAGCTACATCACTACGGATGTGTATCTGCAGGCCTTCCACATGTATTTCAGCTATGTGCTGAAGATGGTGGAGCGCCGAGAGTTTGTCGATCGTCTGCATCAGGTTTGCGTGAAGATGAACGAGCAGGCAATGAAGGTGGCCGGCCAGACCACCAACGCTGAAATCAAGGACATGGCCGAATACAACGCAGCATTCTTTGCCATCGGCGACCGTCTGCTCACGGGCAACAAGGCGCTGGCCGTACCCGAAAAATATGTGTCGAAGGTGGAGGGCGAGCTGGCCAACATCGAAGCCCTGCAGATGAAGCTCTCGCCGATGATGGCCTACAGGAACCTGAACTTCGCCTACGACCTCTTCACCCCACGCGGGCACTACACCCGCACCGAGGCACAGAAGATGTACTTCCGCGCTATGATGTGGCTGCAGACCTGCACGTTCTGTCGCGAGAACGAGGCATCGGTGAAGTACGCATCGATGATGGCCTACCTGCTGAACTCGCTGAAGAGCGGCAACAAGCTGCCCGGACAAGAGGTGTATGAGACACTGAACTTCCTCATGGGTGAGGTGGATAACGTGTCGGTGTTCGACATGGCAGAATACTTCTCCAAGCAGAACTACACATCGGTCAACGACCTCGTAGATGCCACCAAGCTGAAGTCGCTCGATGCGTTCCTGGCCAACTTGTTCAAGGAGCGCAATCGCATAAAGTCGAAAATCAGCGAAAATGGCTGCGAGGATAAAATCAACTTCATGCCTCAGCGCTACACACCCGATGGCGAGGTGCTGACCTACATGTTTGATGAGACGCCAAACAGCGGCAAGCCATTCCCGTCAGGACTCGATGTGTTCTCGGCATTTGGTGTGGAAGAGGCCGACAACATCATCAAGGGCATACTTGACTATCCTTCGCTATGGAGCGGCTACGAGAAAGAGGCGAAGAACATGAAAGACAAGTTTGCACAGTATGCCGACTGGGACAAGTCGATGTACAACAAGTGGTTCGAGTGTCTGGTTGCCCTGCAGAACAGCGACAAGAACTATCCCGGCTATATGAACACCACCGCATGGGCCCGCAAGAACCTCAACACGGGATTGGCTTCGTGGGCAGAGCTGAAGCACGATGCCATCCTGTATGCCGAGCAGCCCCTCTGCGCTGAGTGTGGCGGCGGCTCCGATTTCCCAGAACCCATCCTCGTGGGCTACGTGGAGCCTAACCTGAAGTTCTGGAACAAGATGCGCGAGATGCTGACCCTGACCCACAAGCTGCTCGACCAGAACAACCTCATGAACGCTGACCTGCTGGAGAAGACGGAACGGCTGGAAGAGCATATCGACTTCTGCATCACAATCAGCAAGAAAGAGCTCGATGGCAAAGCACTCGACGAGTCGGAGTATCGGCAGATTGAGTACCTCGGCAGCTCGATTGAATGGTTCACACTGGGTGTCATTGACCCCGACTTGAGTCTCTCGTCATGGGAGATGGTGGAAGGTGCCGACCGCTCCGTTGCACAAGTAGCCGATGTGTTCACTCGCAACGTTCTCGGCTGCGACGAATGCGGCATCCTCTATGAAGCCACGGGCCATGCTGACGCCATTTATGTCATCGTCGAAATCGACGGCAAGACCTACCTCACGCGTGGAGCCACCTACAGTTACTTTGAGTTTGTGAACGGGCTGGACAAGCGGCTGACCGACGAAGAGTGGCAGGAGCGGCTTGAGAAGAATGACGCACCAGGACGCCCCAAGTGGATGCTGCCGCTCATCATCGACAAGAAGCCCACAGTGAATGAAGAAATATTCTATAGCACTGGCTGTTAGTCTGCTGATAATGTATTCGTGTTCCTCTTCTCCCAATGCCGGAGAAGAGGAGCAGCTATCTATTCTCTTCACTGGCGATGTGCTGCTCGACAGGGGCGTACGGCCCATTGCCGAGCACAGAGGGGTAGCCTATCTGTTCGATAGTGTTCAGACAGCCTTTCAGCAGGCAGATGCGGTGGTCATCAACCTGGAATGTCCTCTCACTGATACCCTCTCGCCGGTGAACAAACGCTACATCTTCAGGGCCAATGCCGAGTGGGCCGATGAGCTGCGACAAGTGGGCATCACCCATGCTGCCATGGCCAACAACCACACCAACGACCAGGGTCGGCGCGGGTTGCTGGCCACCCACACACACCTGAACGAGGCGGGCATCGTACCGTTGGGGTTTGGAACCAACTACGCAGAACAGTCAGCACCCACCATCATCCAAAAAGGGAAGGCGCGCGCAGCCGTGTTCAATGCAGTGATGATGACACTAGAGAACTGGCACTACACCGAAGGAAAGCCTGGCATCTGCCAGCCAACATCCGACCAACTCGTGCAGACCATCTCAGCCTATCGGGCGCAGCATCCTGAAACGGCCATCGTGGCCGTGCTGCACTGGGGCGTGGAGTTCAACAGCATGCCATCCATCTCCCAGCGAATGCTTGCCCGCCAGCTGGCCGATGCTGGTGTGGATGCCATCATAGGGCATCATCCACATGTTACCCAACCCATCGACACGATTGGCCACACGCTTGTATGCTACAGCCTCGGCAATTTCGTCTTCGATCAGCATCCCCCTCAGACTCGAGAATGCATCATGGTAAAGCTCAACATAAAAGCGGGTAGGCCCATCAATTACGAGGTCATACCTGCAAAGATAGAGGGTAACAGGCCTATTGCTGCACGCCCCTGTCACCAACACACCTGAGAACCTTTCCCCCAGCAAGAACCGGACAGCTGCGTTCAAGCAGTGGATGACGGGGAGTTAGGAGTTGAGAGTTTTGAAATTATAGACTTAACTAATATGAAACATTTATTTTCTGCAACGATTATTTTTGCATTCAGTGCCTCGGCTATGGCGCAGGACCTGAAGCTGAACGACCTTGAGTATTTCGAACGCCAGGGTGTGAACGTGTTGGTGTTCAGCAACCCCTTCAACGGTGGTTTCAACGACGAGAAGAACTCGGGCATCGAAGTCATCCACCATGGCGTACGCACCATTCAGGGTGGAGCCGTGAGACTGAACAAGACGCCTGAGCAGTGGGACCTGGTACCGAAGATGTCCAGCCGCAAGGTAGACCGAGAAAAAGGGAGCATTGAGGTGGCAATGCGCTATGACGACTACGACTTCGACAGTCGCGTGGTGGTCACGGCCAAAGGCAAGGCGGTGGAGATTGCCGTCTGGCTCGACAAGCCCGTGCCGCAGAAGCTAGCGGGCGAGGCTGGCTTCAACCTGGAGTTCCTGCCCTCGCAGTACTAGCTGAAGACGTTTATTATGGATGGACGCCTGAACCGATTCCCTCGCTATGCCACCAGCCAGACCGTCACCCGGCCGAATGCTGAGAAGCCCCGCCAGTTCAAGGGTTTCAAGACCTACGACGACCGAGGCACCGACCGCTTCGTCGACCCCTGCCCTATTGAGACGGGCCACCGCATCATCATGGCTGCCGACGCCCCAGAGCGCATGATACGCATCAGCAGCGACGATGCCGAGCTGCAGCTCTACGACGGCCGCATGCTGGCACAGAACGGATGGTTCGTGCTGCGCAGCGTGCTGCTGACGGGCAAGACGGGCAAGGTGGTCACCTGGACGGTGGAGCCCAATGCCATCCCTGGCTGGATACGAGAACCCAACATCGGTTTCTCGCAGATTGGCTACGTGCCCGACCAGCCGAAGGTGGCCGTCATCGAACTAGACAAGCAGGACCGCCCATTGGCGTCGGCCACGCTCTTCCGCATCAACGACGACGGCAGCACGGAGCAAGCATTCAAGGGCGACATCCAGCCGTGGGGGACGTACTATAAATATAATTATGTGAAGTTCGACTTCACGAGCGTCAGGAAGCCCGGCATCTACTCATCGGCCTGGGCAACTGGGCAGGCGTGAATGCCGTGCTGAACTTCGGCATGACCGTCTGCTTCGCCCACATCTACTACCCCGACATCATTGGCAAGGACGAGGCCTACCGTGTGGCCAACTGGCTCTACGGCTGCCACCCCTATCACAACTACTCATTTGTGGCCGTAGTGGGTGCCACCCGTCCAAAGCAGGTGTTCTATGGCAACAACCGCGCCGACTTTTCGTTCATCCCTGGCAACGTGGCACCCGGTCTGCTGTTCCGCAAGCCCGACCACTTCGAGAACTACGACGACTGGCCTTTCCTCTGGGGACAGAACGAGGGCACAATCGCAGGCAACACCCAGTACATCATCTTCGGCTCAGCACTCAAAGCAGTGATTGGGGGGAAGTAATAATCAATAGTAAAGCTATCATTTGTTACATTTCATTCACCCTGCATTGAACCTTATGTGTAAAAACAACTGCTTGAGCGAAAATACGATGAAAAAGTTTGGCTATTTGCGGAAAAAAGGCTATTTTTGCAGTCTAAATCCCTAAATAAAAGAAACTATGACCGCAAAGCAAACCATTGAGGCTGGAAAAGCCATCCTGGGAATCGAATTTGGTTCCACACGTATCAAAGCCGTTCTTATTGACGAACAAAACAAACCCATAGCACAAGGCTCGCACGAGTGGGAGAACCAGCTCGTAGATGGCCTGTGGACCTACAGCACCGAGGCCATCTGGTATGGTCTGCAAGACTGCTACGCAGAGCTGCGCAAGGACGTACAGAAGCAGTACGACTGCGAAATAGAGGCCCTGGCCGCCATCGGCTTCTCTGCCATGATGCACGGCTACATGGCTTTCAACGAAAAACAGGAAATACTGGTGCCTTTCCGCACATGGCGCAACACCAATACGGGCAAGGCAGCCGCAGAACTCTCAAAGCTGTTCAATTACAACATTCCCCTGCGCTGGAGCATCTCACACCTCTATGAAGCCATTCTCGACAATGAGGAGCACGTTGGCGACATCAAGTACCTGACCACCCTGGCCGGCTACGTTCACTGGCAGGTCACAGGCCAGTTTGTGCTGGGCGTGGGCGATGCCTCGGGCATGATTCCCGTTGATCCCGCCACCAAGACCTACGACGCCGAGATGGTGCGTAAGTTCGACGAGCTCATCGCTCCCCGTGGATTCTCATGGAAGTTGCTCGACATTCTGCCCAAGTCGCTCAATGCTGGTGAAAATGCAGGTTTCCTCACTCCCGAGGGTGCCAAGCGCCTCGATGTCTCTGGCCATTTGAAAGCTGGTATACCCATCTGCCCACCTGAGGGCGACGCCGGCACCGGCATGGTGGCCACCAACGCCGTGAAGCAGCGCACAGGCAACGTATCAGCCGGAACTTCATCGTTCTCCATGATTGTTCTTGAGAAGCCCCTGTCGAAGCCCTACGAGCCCATTGACCTGGTCACCACCCCCGACGGCTCACTGGTGGCTATGGTGCACTGCAACAACTGCACCAGCGACATCAATGCCTGGGTAGGTCTGTTCAAGGAGTATCAGCAGCTGCTTGGCGTGCCTGTCGATATGAACGAGCTCTACGGCAAATTGTTCAACAAGGCACTGGAGGGTGACACCGACTGCGGTGGCTTGGTGGCTTACAACTATGTCAGTGGTGAACCTGTCACTGGTCTGCAGGAGGGACGCCCATTGTTCATGCGTTCCGCCAACGACAAGTTCAACCTGGCCAACTTCATGCGTGCCCACCTTTACGGCGCCATCGGCGTGCTGAAAATTGGCAACGACATCCTGCTGAAAGAAGAGCAGGTGAAGGTGGACCGCATCACCGGCCACGGCGGCTATTTCAAGACCGCTGGCGTGGGTCAGCGCATGCTCGCTGCCGCCCTTAACTCGCCCATCAGCGTCATGGAGACAGCAGGCGAAGGCGGCGCATGGGGCATCGCCCTGCTGGCTGGCTATGCCGTGAACAATCCCAACAAGCTCTCACTGGCCGACTATCTGGAGGAAGTGGTCTTCGCAGGCAACACCGGCACTAGCATCGCTCCCACTCCCGAGGATGTGGATGGATTCAACCGCTACATTGAGAACTACAAACGCTGCATCCCTGTTGAGCAGTGCGCAGTGGAGAAGAAGTAGTACTCCTTCACAATTCCTACATCTAAAGCCGTTGACTCTCCTTGAGGGCCAACGACTTTTTCTTAGGCGATTTGTTGCGGGACTATAATATCTCCCTTGCTATCCATGCGCAGGCCTCGGCATCGGCCAGCGCATGGTGATGATTCCTCAGTAGATAACCACATTCGGCTGCCACGGTGTGCAGCTGATGGTTGGCCAGATAGCGAAAGGCACGGCGTGAGGCAGCCAGCGTGTCGTAAAACTCATAGTCAGGATAATCCATTTGATAGACACGGAAAACAGCCTTCAGACACCCCTCATCAAAAGGCTTATTGTGGGCTACAAGTGGCAGCCCCTCTATCAGCGGCTCTATCTGCGCCCAGACTATGGGGAACACGGGAGCTTCCTCCGTGTCTTCACGGCACAGCCCATGAACACGGCTACACCAGTAATTGTAATAGTTGGGTTCTGGCTGGATGAGCGAATAGAACGAATCCACAATCACGCCATCACGGACTATCACCACGCCGACACTGCAAACACTCGATCTTTCGTTGTTCGCCGTCTCAAAATCTATCGCCGCAAAGTCTTTCATCTTGTTTGCTTTTTTCCCTGCAAATATAGTACAAAATGAAAACACATGCATAACAGCCAACAAAGAATTAATATATTTTATAACTATCCACGTGGAGGAGAAACCCAAGAAGGCGCATCTCTTACGCGCGCGCGTATAAATACGCGCAAAACAAAGTGCTACAAGTGCTACTGGCACCTATAATCAGCTGGCATCAAGCAACTTACGGGTGCATATTCTTTGCTATTTCGTGCTACCGAAAATGCTACAGGTGCTACTGGCCCAAAAAGTCGGCGCCGCATGGAAAAATGGCGTTGACTTTTTGCAAAACGGCGGCGCCGTTTTCAAAAAAGTCGCCCCCCTATGGGAAAAAGTCGACGCCGTTTTGAAAAAGAGTGAATGAGACATAGAGAAAAGTGATGCGACACTTTTCTCTATGTCTCATTTTTGCACAAATAGTCAATATTGTGCAACCCCATAGCAGCAGGTGCCAGTAGCATTTTCAGTAGCATTTTCCAAACCACAGCATGCACCCACAGAACGCTGTTTGTCAGTCAGTTACAAACGACAGTAGCACTTGTAGCACATTCATTCGTCTCCATTTACACGCGCACGCGCGTAGCTGCCTTATTCATGCCGATATAAGTATTTCCCTTCAAAGCTGTTATCATAGGTGCAAAACAGAAAAAGGGCTGACTCCGTATGGAATCAGCCTCCTTCTATGAAAGAAGAATCCTGTATCTCGTTTAGAACAAGTAGCGATTGTCTTCCACCTTGGCTTTCTCCTGCAGAATGTCGAAGGCACCAGCCTCCACGATTCTCATTGCCTCACGGATCAGGGTGATCTCCTGCTCACGGGGATCGTAGTTGACGCCCTCGCGCTGTTTGCGGTCAATCACGTTGAAGAGGAACACGCCATTGGTGCCCTTCACCACGTGGTTCACGGTCTGGCCCGGCTGTGTGGCAGCCACGGCACCGCTCAGTCCACGCTCACGCATGCCTTTCACGTTGACTGTGGTGGGGAAGGTAATCTGCCCGATGGTGTCAACCAGAGCACCCTTCTGCTTTGCATCGGCCACGGTCTTGGCACCATCAAGCTTCTTAATCAGCATCTCGGCCTTCTTGTCTCTCATCACCTCGGTACGGAGGAAGTCAGCCACACTCTGCTGATCCAGATAGCCCACGGGGTGAACCTTGGTCACGGCGACAGCCATGAAGCGGCCATCGGCAGAGTTGCGGAAGATTTCAGAGATGCTGCCTTCCTGTGCCTTAGCGAACACCCACTTCACGGCGTCCCTAGTGTTGGCCAGAGGCTCGTTCGTGCCAATATAGGGCGAATTGCTCTGCAGGTTCTTCTGCTCAAGCACCAGGTAGTTGTAGTTGGCGGCGTTCTTCTCCAGGTCATCAGGCGAAGTGCACTTGCTCACGAACTCACTGAAGTTATTGTAGGTCTTCTCTTCGGTATCGGTAGAGAAGTTCACCTCGTTGCTCACGATGGCCACGTCGTACAGCTTGGCCATGCGGCGCTCCTTCACCATGAACAGGAAGATCTGGTTGGCGGTCTTCACGTAGCTGGGAGTATTCACTGCAGCATTGTGCAGAGCGGTATACACAGTCTTGATGGTGGGATCGACAGTCTCCAGGGTCTGATAAGAATCGGCGCTCATCCAGGAGGTGTTGAGGTTCTGGCCGAGTGAAGTGGCCACAGAATCCATGCTCACGCCACCCTTGATGACGGCCACGAGGCTGTCAGCGCGCTTGGTGGCATCCTCCAGGCTCTGTCCGGGCACGCCCAACACCTGATAGGAAATGGAGTCTACATCCTGATAGCGGCGGTTCAGACGAGCCACAGCCATGATGTTCTTCTGATCAGCCACGGGGCGACCGTCCTGCTGATAGCGCACGAAGTTGAAGTTAGCCCTGATAGGTTCGGTCACCTGCATTTCGGCCATCGTGTCGAGAGCTGCAAACAGCTCGGGGCAAAGGGCCTTCAGTCCCTTCTCATTGTAGGGCATGTCCTTGCCACGATAGGAGATGGTAGAGCGGTGAGTACCCAGGATTTCAGTCAGTTCCAGGCTGTCCTGCTTCAGTTCCTCAGCAGCCTTCAGCAAACCGTTGCGCAGGTTGTCAAGGTCGGTCTCTGAGGGTTCCACATTGCAAACCACGTACTTGATGTCGCGGGTCTCGCGGTTCCACTTGAACATTTCCTTCTTCTCGTCGTACTTGGCCTTCAGGTCGTTGTCGCTGATAGTGACATCGTTGTCGTTGATGGATGAGAATGCCAACGAGGCAAGCTCAATCTGGCTCTCAGTGTTGCGGCCGTCGAATGCCATCTTGGCAGAAACCTCGTTAGAGAGCATGCAGGACTTGAGCAGCGTCAGATATTTCTCGCTGAGCAGTGCCTGGCGCAGAATCTTCTCCACGGTCTTCCAGTAGCGATCGAACTCGGTGTAGGTCTCAGGGTTCTGCTGCTGCAGAACGGAATAGATCTGAGCCACGTTGTTGAAGTCGAAGATGCCGGTCTGGGCATTAAAGAACTGAGGGAGCAGGTAGGGCATGTTACCTCTCTGCAACAGGGGGTGCTCACCCTTGGCCAGAATGTCCTGCATTTCCCTATCAGTCACGGAAAGTCCCAGCTTCTCTGCCTCGCTGGCAATGATGCTATTGCGCACATAGTCCTGCCAGATGTACTCGTGTAACTGCTCCTCGTCAACATTGGCGTCCTGGCCAATCTGCTTCAAAACATTCTTAAACTCTTCTACTTCACTCTGATAGTCCTGATAAGAAAATTTCTTACCCATCACTTCACCGACTTGCTGGCGAGCCTGATTGCTTGAGGTCTCGCAAGAACGCGTAAAGTCGGTCGCAATGAAGCCGAACAAAGCCAGGCCGATGATACCCACCAGCCAAGGTCCCCAGCTTCTGATTTTTCCAATTGCTGCCATTTAATTTTTTTGTTTTTTAATTATTTAATTTTCTCTATTTTCAATTTCAGCCGACAAAATTACAAATTTTGCGTGAAACAACGGCATTTTTTTATGAAAAATTGTCACTTTCAATGACTTTTAACCTCACAAGCTCGATTTTCGTGGCTGTATTCTTCAAGATTTTAAACTCATAGTGCCCTATCTTCACAATTTCATTGAGTTTGGGAAAACTCTGATACTCGTGCAAGATGTAGCCACTGATGGTCATATACTCATCACTTTCTGGGAGCCCAAGATTGAACATCTCGTTCACCTTTTCTATCTCCAGCCGGGCTGACAAAACATATTCGCCGTTGTCGAGCTTCTTGGCCACGTAGTTCACAGAATCGTGCTCGTCCTCAATGTCGCCAAAGATTTCCTCCACAATATCTTCCAGGGAAATAAGTCCACTGGTGCCACCGAACTCGTCGACCACCACGCCCAATGACTTTTTTTGCTGCAAAAGGGTTTGCATCATGCGGCTGGCCAGCATCGTCTCGGGCACAAAAGTAATCTGGCGGATGCGCTGGGTCCAGTCAGCCGGATTGTGGAACATTTCCTGGGAATGGATATAGCCCACAATGTGGTCGATATCCTCATGGTAGACAATGATTTTGCTGTGTCCGCTCTCAATGAATCGCTGCTTCAGCTCTTCAATGGTTGCCGTATCCTCCACGGCGTCAATCTCTGTACGAGGCACCATGCAGTCGCGCACCTTGGTCTCTGAGAAATCGAGGGCATTCTGGAAAATGCGCACCTCTTCTTCAATCTTCTCGCTGTCACGCGCATTGTCAAGGCTCGATTGCACCAGATAGTCCAAGTCAACCTTGCTGAACTCCTTGTCTTCTTCTTCCTTTGCCATCTTTACCCCGATGATTCTCAACAACCCTTTTGACAAGAATGTGGCAAAGCGGGATATGGGCCACAGCACTACGTAGCAGGCCCATGCAGGCACCGCAAAGAAGGTGAGCATGGCATTGGGATTCGACTTGAAGATGGTCTTTGGCAGGAATTCGCCCGTAAAAAGCACCACAAGCGTCGACAGCAGTGTATCAGCCGTGACACGAGAGGCATCGTCCAACTGGCTGAACAGCGTCTGGTCAAAGATTTCGGCAAACAGGATTCCATAAATGACCAATGCAATGTTGTTGCCCACCAACATGGTGGAAATGAAGTTGTTGGGATGCCTATAGAACAGGTCGATGGCTCGCTGGGCGGGGCCGTTCTTCTCGCGTGCCACCTCGGCCAGCAGGCGGTTGCTTGACACGAAGGCTATTTCCATGCCAGAGAAGAAGGCAGAGAAGACCATTGCAATGAGTAGACCTATGATCAGTGCTGTCATGATATCTTTTAATACTTCCTATGCTTTTCCGGGGCAGGACGAACATACTGTTCTTCAGCCAGGGAGTCAGTGGCTTCCGTTTGCTCCTCCGGTTCTTCCGACTCCATGTCGGAAGCCATGAACGAGCCCTTGGAATTTGTCACCAGATAGTGCTCCATACTCTCATCGCTGCGGAAATAGGTACCCTCCATGGTACGCTCGGGCGTCACAACGCGGGAGAACACAGTGGAATAGAACTCGTGCTTTATACCATCCCAGAACAGCTCCTCACTGGTGTACACCAGTCCTTTCATGTTGCGTATATTCACACGTCCCCTAAGTTTCCACAGGCGCTCATGGTCAAAATACCATGCGGTATCGGCCTGAATATAAGCCTGCACGTGGAACTGCTCGTCAAACTGCTCAAAGAAGATGCCCTTCATGAACTCCCAGCGGGAAGGCTGTCGAACCGTGTTGACATCCCATCGCTCCGTGACAATGCGGTACTTGATGACGCCAGAATCGCTGATCAGCGTATTCACGCCATAGCTGGTCATCACCGACACCGAGTCCTCAGGATTGATAGCGCCGGCAGTGTGTTCCTGCGCTTCGGAACAAGAACCGATTGAAAGCAGGAGGAAAAACAGGAAGGCAGCGACAGTGACTAATCTATTCTCCATTTTGCAAACCACCGCTCATTGAAAGTCAATCCCAAATTGATACGGAAGCTATTCTCGGTAATCAAATCCTTTGCTGAGGTACGAATCCACTGGGCGCTGATATTCAGGACCGGGCGCATCCCCGCCGCAATATTCCATTTACTGACCAGCGGCAATGACAGGCCGGCAGTCAGGCTGATATCCTTCGGTCCATCATGCCCGTTGATGGTGTAATAAGGAGAGGTATAGGATGCTCCTGCGCGGAAATGCACATGTTTCAAATAGCTGGTAGGATGCTGTGGGTCAATGACATAGTCGGCACCAATGCTCATGCGCGTCCGGTCTTTCAGCAGGCCACTCTTCAAGCCATAAACTCCTGTCGTTTCATTGTAGGAAGGATAGTCAATGCTACCCCACTTTTGCAAAGTGTAGTCGGCAGCCAAGGTCAGTTTCTTGTCGTGGTTCCAAGAGGCTCCCACGCCATAGGACATGGGCAGCTCCAGACCATTTTTGATGGTGGTAGTAGTGGTATCGCTGACTAGCGTTGAGGTGTTCAGATTGATGATGTCGCATGTAGGATCAGCGCCCAGCTTGTGTCCTAGCCCAACGGTTGCTCCCAGCGTCATCGAGTTCTTCTTGTCTATAGCCTGCTGCCACTGCATGCCTAAAGTGACTTGATAGCTGTTGATAGAAGCCTTGTAGACCTTGGACAGTGAATTCACCGTGGGAACGGCTGTCGACGTGGCACTACGGTTATAGTTTCCCCAGAGATAAGCCACGTTCACACCTAACGACAGTGCCTTGAAAGGATTCCAACCTGCCCCCACGAACAACTGATGGATGCCTCCCGAACCCGAAAACGTCTCGGAAATGCTACCCAAACTATTGTTCAGATAGGAACTCGTGGTATAAGAATAGCCTATATCGCTGAAAGGCATCAATCCGAAGCTGACACCCAGATGGCGCCTCATCCGAAACAGCCCCACCACATAATTCAGATTCGCACTCCGCGAATTGAGGCTGGTATTCTGCTCCTTGAAATTGGTGAACTGCCCCGACACGCCAGCATCAAAAAGCATGGTTAAAGAGTCAACAGCAGAATAAGAAGCAGGATTGAGGGTATTAACAAGCGTTCCATCGCGCAGACCCAGACCTGTGCCTCCCATTCCGCGAGCAAAACTCTGCGACTGGTCAGCAAGAATGCCCAGGCCATATTGGCTATAAGCTGAATTCGCACCACTCTGGGCACCATTCTGAGCCAATACTGGAACAGCCATAACAGCAGCCATCAGGACGCCAAAAAATCTATTATTCATGATTAATCATTATTTCAGCGTGCAAAATTATTAAAAAAAATCGAACTAAACGCACCGAAAGTGGAAAATATAGCTTAATTTTGCATCGTGAAACGTTTTGAAAACATTTTTAGGACACTTTGCGTGCTTGCCGCCATCTTGGTGACACCATTTTCAGCAAATGCTCAGGACGACAGGTTGGCCAGGATGAACGATGTGGAGGTAGGCCTGCTGACATGCTCCCCCCACCATGAAGTATTCAGTCTCTATGGACATTCGGCCATTCATTGGCACGATTTGCGAACGGGCCGCCACTTTGTCTTCAACTATGGAGTCTTCGATTTCAAAAGCCCTCACTTCGTATGGCGCTTTGTGATGGGAGAGACCGACTACCGGCTGGAATGCTACCAGAATTTTCAGGCATGGTGCAAATATTACAAGGACTGGGGAAGCAAGGTGGAAGAACAAATTCTGGACTTGACCCCAAGCGAGAAGCAGCGTCTGGAAGTTGCTTTGGGTGAGAATCTACGGAATCCTGTCTACCGCTACAATTTCTTTTACGACAACTGTTCCACCCGTCCACGTGACATCATTGAGCGATGCCTGGAAGGCAAGGTCAAGTACACTCCCAGAGACGGCTACTCGCCAACCTACAGGGAGATGATACACGAATGTACCAAGGAGCATCCCTGGGCTGCCTTCGGGAATGACCTGTTGCTGGGCATCAGGGCCGACATGAAGACCGACATGCGCCAACAGGAATTCCTGCCACAGAATTTGAGCTACGACTTTGACAATGCCACGATAGAAAGGAATGGCGAAATACGCCCATTGGTATTGCGCCACGCAACCCACATTCCCCCAGGCAATCAGCCCTTGGAAGGCGGATTTCCGCTGTCTCCTCTCGCGTGTACATTAATATTATTATTAATATCAATAGCCATCTTCGTGCTTGAATGCCTGAAAAAGTCAATCTGGATTTGGTGGGATGCCCTGCTTATGCTGACTACAGGCTTGGCAGGCTGCATTCTTGCACTGATGATTTTCTCTGAGCATCCCGCCACAAGCATCAATCTGCAGATACTGATACTCAATCCCCTGTCACTCTTTTTCATCCCTCACGTCATCAGAAGGAAGAAGACCCCTTGGTTCAAAATAAGCCTTTGCCTGGTGATTCTTTTCCTGATGGGGAGTTTCTGGCAAGATTATGCCGAGGGAATGGAAATTGTGGCATTATGTTTGCTATTAAGATACTGGATACATCGCAATGAGAAATAGACATTTATATATTACCCTACTGGCTATTCTGGGTATAAGCCTTGAAACGGTGGCAGTGGAGGCGCAACCGGGAAATGTGCCCCGGCTTGTGGTAAGCATTGCCATTGACCAACTGCGCTCTGACTATCTGGATGCCTTCATGCCTCTCTATTCCGACGGAGGACTGAAGCGTCTGCTCAATGAGGGTAAGGTCTATGTCAACGCCTCTTACTCCTTTGCACCTATTGACAGGGCATCGGCCATTGCCGCCATCAGCTCGGGAACGACTCCCTATTACAACAGCATAGTCGGCAGTCGATGGCTCAGCAGGGAAACGCTCAGACCCGTAGGATGTGTCAATGATTCTCAGTTTCCAGGCATCCTGACCTCTGACATGGCTTCACCCTCAGGTCTTCTCAGCTCAACCATCGGCGATGAGCTGAAAATGGCTACTGGCGGCAAGGGGTACGTATACTCCATTGCTCCTTTCCAGGATGCAGCCGTGCTATCAGCTGGACATGCGGCTGACGCCGCCTTCTGGATTGACGATGCTTTCGGCAACTGGTGCTCATCCAGCTATTACTTGAAAAACGTGCCCGACTGGCTGAAGGCATACAACAATCTTCACGGTCTCAATAACAAGATTTCCACCACCACATGGGAACCTCTGCATGAGTTATCAGGCTCCTTCAACTACTTCTTGCAGACAAGCTACAATGATAAGCCTTTCAAACATAAGTTCTCGGGCGACCAGCGCTTCATCGACTATAAGGAAAGTGCGCTGGTGAACTCAGAAGTTACTGATTTGGCACTTCAATGCATGGGCAGCACTGGAATGGGCAACGACAGGGTGACAGACCTGCTTTGTCTGACCTTCTATGCTGGCAATTACGGGCAGAAGAGAATGACAGATTGTCAGATGGAGCTACAAGACACGTATGTGAGGCTCGATCGTGAAATCAGCAAGCTCCTCGCCTATACTGATCGTTTCATAGGGAATGACAACGTACTCTACGTGCTGACCAGCACGGGCTATAGCCAAGTGGAAGAGGCTGATTACGCTTCGTTCCGCATTCCTACTGGCACCTTCTTCATGAGCAGAACCGCCAGCTTGATGAACATGTATCTGGGAGCCATCTGGGGACAGGGAAACTATGTAGAAACCACATTCCACAATCAAATTTTCCTGAACCACAAGCTGCTGGAAACCAAGAAAATCAGCATCAGCGAAGCCACCAGCCGTGCACAGGAAATAGTAGCCATGATGGCTGGCGTGAGGAATGTGTACACCTCACTGCAACTGCTCACTAGCCAGAACTCACATACTGAAAAGATTCGCAACGCTTTTAACCCTCAGCGCTGCGGTGACATTATCATAGAAGTAGCACCAGGATGGAAAATATTCAATGAGGACACACAACAAAGCGAAATCTCACTAGCCTCATTCATCCAGTTCCCCATTATCATTTACGGAGCAGGGACGAAAGCTGAGCGCACACCAGCCAAGGTGACCACTGACCGCATCGCTCCAACGATAGCGCGCTCTATCCGTATTCGTGCTCCCAACGCATGCTCTTCAGAGCCTTTGTTCTGACATAAGAACAAACGGCTCGCGTCTCTCGGAGGGTATCATCAGCCAGCCCTCTGAGTAGCCTAAGACTCGAAAAATCAAAATAAATTTGGTTTTTCGCCCACTTATTCGTAACTTTGCAGGCTGAAATCATAGATATATGTATAGCATACAGTAAAAAGACAATAAATAAGATGAATTTCAACAAGATTCTAAAGTCACTTTTCGGCGACAAATCGTCGCGCGACATGAAGCTTATACAGCCTTTCGTGGAGAAAGTGAAGGCACAGACGCCGAAGGTGGAAGTGCTCGACAATGATGCCCTAAGAGCACGCACGCATGAAATCCGCCAACAGGTACAGGCCGCTGCCACTAAGGAAAAAGCAGAAATTGACAAGCTGAAAGCAACCATAGAAGAGACGCCTCTGGACGAGCGTGCCGAAATCTTCTCCAAGATTGACAAGCTGGAAAAAGAAGCACTTGAGGTTTATGAGAAGGCCCTCAATGAAGTCATGCCTGAGGTGTATGCCATCGTGAAGGAGACGGCTCGTCGATTCGCTGAAAACGAAGAAACCATCGTAACGGCTAATGATTTCGACCGCGAACTGGCTGCTGACCCCCGCAAGGACTTTATCACCATAGATGGCGACAAAGCCATCTATCATAACCACTGGACTGCTGGTGGCAATGATCTGAAATGGGAAATGATCCATTACGACGTTCAGCTCTTCGGCGGCGTCGTGCTCCATCAAGGTAAGATTGCCGAGATGGCTACGGGCGAAGGTAAGACTCTTGTGGCCACCCTCCCCGTCTTCCTCAATGCCTTGACAGGAAACGGCGTTCATGTGGTGACAGTGAACGACTATCTGGCCAAGCGTGACTCAGAATGGATGGGTCCGCTCTATATGTTCCATGGTCTGTCAGTTGACTGCATTGACAAGCATCGTCCTAACTCGCCAGAGCGTCGAAAAGCCTATCAGGCCGACATCACTTTTGGAACCAATAATGAGTTTGGCTTCGACTATCTGCGTGACAACATGGCCATTTCGCCTGCTGACCTGGTGCAGCGCTCACACAACTACGCCATCGTTGATGAGGTTGACTCAGTGCTGATTGATGACGCCCGAACTCCTCTGATTATTAGTGGCCCCGTCCCCAAGGGCGAGGTGCAGATGTTTGAAGAGTACCAGCCCCTGGTTGAAAAGATTGTGGGGGTTCAGCGCCAGCTGGCTACTCAGTTTCTTGCTGATGCCAAGCAAAAGATCA
>CAMNJH010000033.1 GCA_946541275.1 uncultured Prevotellaceae bacterium | reverse complement strand
CACCTACATAGTGCTTCTCGGGAGTGAGGAAGAAGGGGAACTTCATCTGCCCCTCACGGCGATAGACTTCCATCTGAGGATTGAAGTAGAAGCTGGAGTCATAAAGTGACCCTGTCCACGGCGTGTTCACGCTGACGGGAAATCCTTTGTCATTGGTAAGCATCGAGCCAGGCAACAGTACAAAATCCTGATAATTGGAGCGCAACGGCGACCCTTTTCCCACGATGGTATCGCCTATGGCAAAATCCCAGGAACCAGCCAAACTAATGACTTTCTGCGACCATACATTCAGGCTGGACAGGAACACACAGAATAATACATATTTCTTCATCATCATGTAGTTACTAAAGATTATCTGACTGAATAGCGTTGCAAAATTACAATTTTTCCAGCTTTTTCTTCGCCATTTGGACAAAAAGTTGTACTTTTGGACGTCATTTTTGCAAAAAAGAACAATCATGCGCAGATTCTTCCTCATCTTTTGGATGCTCTCCATGCTGGCCTTCAATGCTCACAGCCAAAAGCAGGACATCCACATTGTCTCAGCCAACGACATGCATGCCACCATCTGGGCATTCCCCCAGCTGGCAGCCATCGTTGACAGTCTGCGCCAGGAATACCCACATCTGTTGATATTTTCAGCAGGCGACAACCGAACGGGCGACCCTCTGAACGACAAATACGAGATTCCCGCCTACCCCATGGTGGCGCTGATGAACCAAGTGGGCTTCAACGCTTCAGCACTGGGTAACCACGAGTTCGACGTTCACTCATTAGCCCGCCTCACGGAGTTATCGAACTTCCGTTATCTGTGCGCCAATATGCAGGCAGCGCCCGAGTCGGGCATCCACACCATTCCCTATCAGGTATTCGACGTGGCCGGGCTGAAAGTGGGAGTCATTGGCGTCATTCAGCTCAGCCCCCAAGGTATTCCCAGCACCCATCCCGACAATCTGAAGGGGCTAAGTTTCCAGCCAGCCAGCGAGGTGGTAGGGCAATACGAGTGGCTGAGCAAAGACTGTGACGTCACCATCCTTCTGTCACATCTGGGCTACGAGGAAGACCGCGCCATGGCTGAAGCCTACCCATGGCTTGACCTGATTATAGGCGGGCATACCCATACCCAGCTGAAAGGCAATGAGACGCAGAACGGCGTGCTCATTACACAGAACAAGAACAAGCTACCCTGCATTACCCACATCACACTGACCGTCGACAGTGGCCAGGTGGTGAGCAGCCAGTCAGAATATATCAGTCTGAACAACTATCCGAAAAAGAACAAGATAGTGGAGGAGATGGTGCGCTTCTTCAGTGATAATCCCAGTTTCCGTCGTGTGCTGTCACAGGCCGCTACACCTTTTGAAACAAAAGAGGAACTGGGTTGCATGATGTGCGACGCCTTTATGGCTATTTGCCAAGCCGACATCGCCTTGGAAAATCCCGGCGGCGTGCGCATTGACGGTATTCCCGCCGGCGACATCACCGTGCGCCAGATACTGGAACTGGACCCCTTTGACAATCAAGCCGTAGTGCTGGAACTGACAGGCTACGAGCTAGAGCGAATGATGCGCTCCTACTGCCACGACAGGCTGTTCAGTTTCCCCTATGTGGGCGGTATACGCTGCCAGATATTCACCAAGAAGGACAATCCCAGGATAGTAGAGAAAATCAAACTGCTCACCCTCGACGGCAAGCCGCTCAACATGAAACGCCGCTATCGCGTGGCCACCAATAGCTACGTCAGCTCCACTAGTGAGATTCCCGATGGCAGGGAAACAGTATTGAACACTCTCACTGCCGACCTCATCATGGAATATCTGGAGCAACAGGACTCAGTGGACTACAAGGGCACCAGTCGTCTGGAAGTGATGCAATAGAGAGTAATACTATTGCAAAGGTACAAAGGGCGAAACTTAAGGCTTCTCGCGCACGCGCGTATTTAATAGAGCGAAAAAAAGTGCTACAAGTGCTACAAGCCGCTATAACACACTGAAATACAATACTTTGCGGGTGCATTTTGATTCTCTGAAAATGCTACTGGAAAAGCTACTGGCAGGGGTGAGCTGCTACCTGCACGTTTGTGTGCTTTTGCGCAGAAATGAGACATATAGAAAAGTCGCGGCCTGACTTTTCTATATGTCTCATCGGGATTTTTTCATGCAGCGCCGACTTTTCAAAAAATGGCGGCGCCGTTTTGAAAAAACTCGTTGACTTTTTGGAAAATCTCGCCGCCATTTTGGGGAATGGACGGGGCGGGGGCTCACCGGTAGCACTTGTAGCATTTCCGGTAGCACTTCTGTGAGGTCAATATGCACCCGTAAACACCACGAAATCAGTCAGTTAACAACGCCAGTAGCACTTGTAGCACTTTCTTTCGCGCGATATTTACGCGCGCGCGTAAGGACGGCGAGTGAGGGCATAGCTGGTACCAAGCCGCTATTGCAATAGCAAATCCAGCTCCACAGGGCAATGATCTGAGCCCAGGATTTCCGTATGAATCTTGGCGTCGACAACTTGTGGCCGCAAGCGATCGCTCACCACGAAGTAGTCAATGCGCCATCCTGCATTCTTCTGGCGTGCCTGGAAGCGATAGCTCCACCAAGAGTAAGTGACCTGTTCGGGATATTTCCATCGGAAGGTATCGGTGAAGCCGCTGTTGAGCAACTGCGTGAACTTCTGGCGCTCCTCATCAGTGAATCCGGCATTGCGGCGGTTGGTCTTCGGATTTTTCAGGTCTATCTCTTCGTGGGCCACATTCATGTCGCCACAGACGATGACAGGTTTCTGCTGATCCAGCTGACGCAGGTAAGCCTGGAAATCGTCCTCCCACTTCATGCGATAGTCCAGCCGCCGCAGCTCATCCTGCGAGTTGGGCGTGTAGACGGTAACCAGGAAGAATTCCTCCATCTCCAGTGTGATGACGCGGCCCTCATGGTCGTGTTCTTCGATGCCCAGTCCATAGGTCACCGCCAACGGCTGATGGCGGGTGAAAATGGCCGTGCCAGAATAGCCTTTTTTCTCAGCATAGTTCCAGTAGCTGTCATAATCTGGGAAAGCCAAGTCCAACTGGCCAGCCTGCATCTTTGTTTCCTGCAAGCAAAAGAAATCAGCATCCAAGCTCTTGAAGGAATCGCTGAAGCCCTTCCCCTCACAAGCTCTCAAGCCGTTCACATTCCAACTGATGAACTTCATTTCCTTTCCTCCTTCTTTTCGGGTTTCACCTCAGTGGCTTTGTAGCCAAACTTATCGAAACTCTCCATGAGCTTCGCAGGCGTGGTCTTGTCAGCATCGTAGGTGATGGTGACATACTGCTTCTCTATGTCAGTTTCAATCTTCTTTACCCCCTTCTCAAAGCGCAGGTTACCTTTGATTTTCTTTTCGCAGTTCTCACAGTGCATCTGCGGCGAGGTAGTCACAATGACGGTCTTGATGTCTTTTGCCAGTGCGACGGTTGCCGTCAGCAGCAAGGCCATGGTGATTGCTTTTCTCATAATGTTTATTCTTCTGTGCTTAATGCTCAATCCTCAAATTAATAGTGGTTATAGTTTCTTTCCGAAGTTAAGCCTGATGCCGGCATAGAACATAGCGCCATGTACAGGGCCCCACACCAGCGTGGGTTCGAAGTCGCCATCCCAAGGGTTGTCAGCGCCCAGGATGGGATGCTTCTGGCGGAAGCCCGTCAGGTTCTCGCCACCGACGTAGACGGAGAAATGGCGGAACCAGCGCGTCACCTGCGCCTGCAGCTGCTCGTAGCCATGGAAACGGCCCATGCCCGAAGGCAACCGCCCGCCGCCGTTTAGCTGCAGAGTAGCATCCACCTGCCAAAGCCCGAGCGGTGTCTTATAGCTGACGCTGAACAGGCCCTTATACTTGTTGGTCAGGGGCTTCTCCATGAGCTGATGATTGTAGGTGCACTTCACGTCATTGTGCCGATAAGCAGCCGTGAGCGTCAGGCCCTCCAGCAACGGATAGCTGGCATCCACCTGGAAGGTATGCGAATACGACTGCCCGTCGAGGTTGTCTATGCGAATCTGGGTGGCATCGGTGTCATAGTCTATAATGGTCTGCTGAAGGAAGTCTGTGTAGTAGTACTCTGCGTTCAGGCGCAGCGTCTTTCCCGCCAGGGGCAGATAGAACGACGTGCTGATGCCATAGTTCCATGCTTCCTCCTGCTCCAGCTGGCTGTTGATAGTCAGCTGCCGACCGCTGGCCAGCAGATTATGATGCTCGGCCAAGGCATGCGGGGTGCGATATCCCTTGCCTGCTGACAGGCGCAGGCTGAGCGCATCAACAGGTGTCAGCTTCAGGTGCAGGCGGGGGGTGAGGAAAGTGCCATACTGACTGCTGCGGTCGGCCCGCAATCCAGCCATGGCCACTATGCGCTCGTTCAAGTTCAAAGTATATTGGGCGTATGCACCGGGGGTCGTCTCATGGTCGTCCTTATCTTGATAGTCATGGTTCAGCGACAGCCCAGCCGACAGCTCATGCTGGTCCGTGAAGTGGTGCTCCAGCATCAGCTGGGCGTAGGCATTGCGCTCAGTAGCCTCAAACAGCTTATTCCCATAGGCAGCATCGGTCTGGTGCAGCCATCCGCTGGCCATCAGGGCAATGTTCGTACCATGACTACGGTCCAGCACGAAGGCATGTTTCATATAGGCCTCATAGCGGTCAGTAGTGATGTCAATGAGATAAGGTCCCTGATGGGGGGCCAGTGACGAGGACATCGAAATGCCGTGTGCCCGCTGTCCGCCCTCGCGCTGCTCTTTCAGCAGGCTGATGCCGCCATGGAAGATGTAGGTAGCCCCCAGATAGTCCCACCGGTTCTGTAGGTTCCACTGTCTGACATTTGGTTTGTCCACGAATCCGTCGTCGTTCTCGTCGTGGTGGCCCCATTGGTTCTCAAAGTGGGCCAGCAGCTCGGTGTTCACTCCGCCTTTCAGGTGGATATTGGCATCGGCATTGGCCTCAGTGCGACTTTTTGAGTCGCCATAGACGTTTACCGTCACGCCCTCATCGTCTTCCGGTTTCAAGTATTCAATATCTATCTGGCCGGTGATACTCTCGTAGCCATTCCGCACCGACGAAGCACCCTTCGACACCTGTATGCTCTTCATCCAAGGCCCAGGCACATAGCCTAGGGCAAAGGGAGCCGCCGCCCCTCGGAAATTAGGCATGTTCTCAGTGAGCATCTGCACGTAAGTGCCGTTCAAACCCAGCAGCTTAATCTGCCGGGCACCAGTGGCAGCATCGCTATAGCTGACGTCGACCGAAGGGTTGGTGGTGAAGCTCTCGCCCAAGTTGCAACAGGCCGCCTTGAACAGTTCCTCCTGTCCTATCTTCACGCCATTCTCGGCTCCACCCAGACGCACCAGCCCCTGGCGGCGGGCTTTCACAGTCACCTCCTCCAGCTGTTGCGAGCGTAATGTGTCCTGAGCAGCTGCGGTGAGCCCCAACATCATGACGAAAGACAGAGAACAGTTTTTCTTCATTTGCGGTCTTTTGAACCTAGTCCCGGCAAGTTCTTATTTCACATCCAGGAACTGCAGTTCCTGCATCAGCATTTCAAGCCGGGGCATGGCAAATCCTGCCTGACGGGCTATCTCAATAGGCCGGGCGTAAAGGTAATGCAGTTCCATGGGTCGATGGTAGTCATAGTCCAGACGCATGGAGGGACTATAGGGCGTCATCTCGTCCGTCACCTGTAACATTTTATCGGCAAACTTCTCGTCAATATTCCTGACTCCCAGATGGCGTGCTGCCCCTATCACCTCCATCATCTGCTCGCGGATGAGCTGGCGCGTGGCGGGGTGGCGCAGCAGCAGGTTCGTCTGCGTATGCAGGGCCACGGTCATGCCATTGAAAGGCATGTTCCACACAGCCTTCTTCCATCGGGCTTCGTGATACTCCACCTGACCGGCCTTGACACCCGCTTCATTGAAATGAGCTACCACCTGCTGCAGCAATGCCTCATCCTTACAGGAATAGTTGCCCAGGTTAATCTGGCCATAACACTGATGGCTGACGCGGCCAGGCTCAGTCTTGGCCGAGCAGATAAAGGCCAGTCCTGCAGCCAACTGCACATTGGGGAACATCTGCTGCACGTCGGCCTCAACACCAATGCCGTTCTGAATGAGCACCACCAGCGTATGCTCGTGGAGCAAGGGCGGCAGCAGATGGGGCAGCAGATGGTTGTTGATGGTCTTCAAGCCCACCAGCACCACATCACAAGCAGGCATATCGGCTGTTGACTTATATACATTGGGCTGGTCCAGGTGGAAGGACCCATCACAGGAGTCCACTTGCAGCCCATGTTCACACACATACTCATAATCCTTATGCAGCAGGAAGTGAACATCCTGCCCTTTCTGGGCTAGGCGGGCACCATAATAGCCGCCTATTGCCCCTGTTCCAATGATACCATATTTCATAACGGCTACAAAGGTACGAAAAATCAGGGGCAGAACAAAAGATTTTACTTCTTTTTTGACTGTATTTGCCATTTTGCAGGCTATTACAGGCAATGGAAGACAAATCATCACCCCATCAAAGATTATCAGTAATTTACAAAAAAAATGGAGAAAATGCTTACGCTTTGAAATCTTTTTATTATCTTTGCAAACAAAATGAATATTTTTACACAAAATATGAGGTTCTTTTTTACGGTCCTGAGCTTTTTGCTGGGCCTGACCGCAATAGCACAGGCGCCCGCCACAGAGGAGGAGCGGGCTTTCGCCATGCGCATCTATCAGCTGCAAAACAGCGATGACGAGAAGGGTTTCTATCAGGCCGAGCAGGAGTTTATGGACTACCTGGCCGAGAAAGGTGACTGGGGGAAGTACTACAACACATGGATGAACAAAATCATCTACGACATCAACCGCCAGCACTACTACCGCTCTTACAAAGGCATCGGCGAGCTGACCGACGATATCAGCAAGCGCGGTCTGGACAAGTATCAGTACATTCCCAATCACGCTCTGGGCATCTACTATGTGAACCGCGGCCACGCCAAGATGGGCGAGCACTACTTCCTGAAAGCATTGGAGACCGTTGACACCGCTGAGAACAAACTGGCCACGGCCAACCTCTATCTCTCACTGGCACAATCGCTCAGCTATACCAATCCCGAAAAGGCGCTTGGATACCTGGACCTTCTGCCATCCTTCCAGGGAAATGTGCCTTCAGAAAGTGGCGTGCTGGGCTACCGCTGCATCATCACTTACGAGAAGGGCGACTTGGAGGCATTCGACCGCTACTTTGCGCAGTATGACAGTTTGCAGAGGAACTTCCCTGACCAGTTTGCCGAGATGAACTTAGCCGAAGTAATGGTGTACAACTTCTTACGACATGAAGACTACCCCACTGCACTGGCCTGGTGTGATAGCCTGAAGTCGCCTAGTGATGTCGCCAACATGCGCATAAAGGTGTACAAACAGATGGGCGACTGGAAGCAGGCATTCTATGAGATGGAAAAGCTTGACAGCATTGACTCGGAGTCGCGCAATGAGGTGATGGAGGAAGAGCTGAACGAGCTGGTGCACCAGATAGAGTCTCTGGAATACGCACAATACCGCAGCAAGGTGAGGATACAGCAGTTTATCATTGCCATCATCATTGCCATAGTGGCTTTCTTTGTTGTAGCAGGAATGTTGGTCTACCGCCGACGCAATCACAAGAAACTGATGCAGCAGTACGAGCAATTGCAGGAAGCCCGGCGGCGCACCAAGGAAGCTCTGGCCATACGCCGAGCCTTCGTCTTGTCCGTGCAGGAACGTCTGAAACTGCCTCTGAACAATCTGCTGGGCTATGCCCGCATTTTCAACAACCCCGATTTCAGTCTCACCGACGAACAGCGTGAAAAGGCCTACCCCGACATTGTTATATCGGCCCAGCAGGTGGAGACGCTGCTTGAACCTGCGCTCAACTCTTTTATGCACGACGAAGGCAGCATCAGCAACGAACAGCGCCAGCTGTGCCAGAATGCCATCCGCTCGCCGCTGCAGGCTCTGATTGGCATGGCGCAGCTAATTGCCGACGACAAAGAACACCTGATACCCGAGGCCGACTACCGGCAGATGCGTTCGGAAATAGCTATTAGCGCCGCCCAGGTGTCGAACGCCACGCGCGAATTCCTCATGTTTAGTATTACCGACGACGAGATGCCCATCGAGGCGAATGACAGCGTAGGGCTGAACGAGATGGTAAAATCGGCTTTGGATGATTACCACATGAGCAACCGGGCGCTCACCAAGCGTTTCCACACAAGTGTGTCCGACCAGGTCACCATCATGACCCACCAGGTGAACATGCAGACCGCACTGAACTGCCTGCTGTCGAACGCCAACAAGTTCGGAACGAAAGGCGACGTGGAGGTGGAAGTGAGCGAAACCACTAGCGGCGTTTACTCCATCTCTGTCACCAATCAGGGGCCCGCCATTCCTGCCAGTCAGGCCGAAAACATCTTCACTCCTTTCGTCCGTTTGGACAACAGCAAACCCGGACTGGGACTAGGTCTCGCCCTGTCCCGCCGATTGGCAACAGGTCTGGGCTACGAAGTGCGACTCGACACAAGCCATGCCAGCAGTACGCGATTTGTCATTGAAGGAATCAGCTAAGCCTAAGCGCTTTCAGTCCTCATCGTCCATAGGGTAGCGCACGCCCCATTGCTGGCGCAGGCTGTCCATGAGCTGCATCACGAAGAGGGTCTCATCCAGTGGCATCTGTTCAGTTTCCAGCTGTCCGCTAAGCAGGGCTTCACGACACGTCAGGAACTGGTACTCATAGCCCGTAATCTGCCGGGGCACGCTGATGGCTTCCACGAAGGTGCGGTCAGGCCCGTTCACAGTGATGCGCTGCGGATTGTTGATATTATCGATAATCAGATTTCCATCCGTACCAGCTATGACGCCTATGTTGTCGCCTACGCAGGCGGCACTCGACTGCAGGTTGCACAGCATGCCGTCGCTCAGCACCAGGCTGATGGCGTTTGTCAAGTCCATACCCGTTTTAGATTTCACGCACTGACTCTGCATGCTGACAATGTCGGCAGGGAAAAACATACGCACAAAATTGAGGGCATATACTCCCAGGTCGAGCAGTGCGCCGCCACACAGGTCAGGGCGCATGATGCGGGGCTTCTCGCCCATAGAGTAGCCTAGTGTGGCCGTGAGCAGCCGCGGCGTGCCTATCCGGCCACTGTCCAGCAGCTGGCGAACAATGGATACAACGGGCTGATAGCGCGTCCAGATGGCTTCAGCCAGGAAGACTTTCCTCTCGCGCGCCAGCCTTACCACCTCCCGGCTCTGCCTGAGGTTGGCCATGAACGCTTTCTCCACCAGACAGGGTTTTCCTGCCAGCAGAGCCTGGCGCGTCACGTCGTAATGATGGGAATGGGGCGTGCCCACATAGACCAGGTCCACGTCAGGGTCGGCTATCAGCTCGTCGTAGGAGCCGTAAGCACGGGGAATATTCCACTGCGCGGCGAAGGCGTCGGCCTTCTGCTGCGTTCTTGACCCAACGGCCAGCGCCTCCACTTCTGTCAGCCCATTCAGCGTTATGGCGGCCTTCTCGGCTATCCAGCCGGTGCCTATGATTCCCACTCGCATCACATGATTTTTCATCGTTGTTCTTATTTTAGGTTTTAATATGGCAGATTATCACCAGCGGCGGTCGCGCCCACCCCATTTCTTGTCATAACGGCCTTCAGTGTCCACCTTTCCGCCAAACATATTCAGGCGGTAGCGCACGTGAAGCATGGCGTAGCTGTTGATACTGTTGTAGCGCGTGTCACTGCGGCCAGTGGCGCCCACCCAGCGCTCGTAGTTGCTCTGCTGGCCCAGCAGATCGTAGAAGTTGAGTGCCACCACCAGAGTTTTGCTCTTGAGAAAGGTCTTCGACACCTGGCCATTCCAGACCAGCTCATTGGTGTTCGACGAGGGGTCGTTGTATCCGCGACGGCTGCGCTCATGCAGATTGGTGCTCACTTCGAATCCTTCGGGCAGGCGCAGCATCAGCTGGCCACCATAGTTGAACTGCCAGGTATCCAGATTGGCATTGGGCTGCAGCTCGTTTCGCGAGTGCTGGTAGTTCACGTTGCCATCGAGCGTCACCTCCAGCCAGTCGTTGCGGAAGCTGAAGTTCAGGCGCTCGTTCAGGTTGGTGGTTCGTGTGGTGTTTTTCTGCGCGTCGGCTTGAGCCTGGGCCACGTAACTCACATAATTATTATAACGCACGCGCGTGTCAGTACCTATATTCCAATGGGCAGCCGAGTCAAGGGCAGTGCTGAAGTTGAAGCCACCGTCGGCATTCCAGTTGCCGTTGATATTCTCTGGCCGCGAGATGCTACCACCTGTGGCAGCATTGTAGCGCACCAGGTTGGAGATGCTGTTACGCGTGGTGCGCCAGTTGGCATAAATCACAATGGAGCGCTTGTACTTCACTATATAATTATTATAGTACGCGTTGAGCGAATTGGTGAACTGTGGCTTCAGACCAGGGTTGCCCTGAGTGATGTAAAGCGGATTGGAGTCGTCAGTAATGTCCAGCAACTGGGTAATGTCAGGCTGGCGGGTGTCACCACGGTAGTGCAGCCAGATGTTGCTCTGCTCACTGAACTTATAGTGAAAGTCCAGGGTGGGCGTCAGGTTGGTTACAATGCGGATAGTGTCCACATAGAGGCCACGATAGTCCTGAATGAAGTTGGAGCGCTGGGGCTGCACCATGAATCCCACGTTGTAGTCGTACTCTTCCTGCCAGTGACGCAGTGTGATGCGTGCGTTGTGGGTGTAATTTTTATATTTAGAAAAGCGGCTCAGGTTTTTATCCAGGTAGGTATCCAAGACCCCGTCGACAGGGCCCAGCCAGGAGTCCCATTCCCGATAGATGGGGGTGACACCAGAGAAGATGTTGACCGGATCGTGACTGAAATCGTAAGTCTGGCGGTCACTCTTGTTCTGGTTATAGCGCAGCTCGTAGTTAGCCTGCAAGTGGGCGCCTTTCCACAAGGGCTCGCTATAGGTGGCGCTGACGGCGTAGCCACTATTGTCTGAGGGGGTTGAGTTATAACGGGCTGTGAAGAAGGTAGAGTCCTGCCCGGCCTGGTTCTTCACCAGGAACAGGTGCACCTCGTTGTTTGAGACATTGCGCTGCTGATTATCGCCCATGCTGCCTTCCAGTCGCACAGTGATGTTCCGGCCCTTGGGGCTCAGTCGCCTATACAGCTGCAGACTGGCCGAAGCATTCTTGCTGCGCCCATAGCTTAGGCTGGCACTTCGGCTGTGGTTCACCAGGTAGGAATAGAGTGGCGAGGTAGGATCGAGGGCTCCCAAGGGGTCGTCGGCATAGAGATAGGGGTCGTCATTGAAATTGGCCGACTGCTGGCTGCTGGTACCATCGTTGGTGCCATAACCGCCGTTGGCTCGCAGCAGAATGTTGGACAGTGTGTCGGGCCTCCACTCCACTCGCATGTTTCCGTTCCAGTTGTTGCTGCGCGAGAAGCTGTTCGACCGACTATTGGAGAAGGTACGGCTAGACTGGCTGTAGAAGTTTTCGCCTGCATTCTCGTTAAAGTTGTCGCCATCACGATGATTCCAGCGCACGCTGGCATCGGCCTTCAGTTTCTTGCCGTCGTCATAGTTGAAGTTGGTGCCCAGCATCTTGTTGGCGTTCAGTCCGCGCCTGTTCCACCAACCGGCATTCTCTTCCTTGTTGTTGGCGTTTCCCATCAGCACCAGTCGAGTCTTGTCAGTGAAGCTGCTTCCCATTCCGCGCGAGGCATAGCGATGCTGTGTGCCGCCGGCCAGGTCAAAGTTGGTCATGTAGCCACGATTCATGCCCCGCTTGATGGTGAAGTCGAGCACGGTATCCTTGTTGCCGTCCTCAATGCCGGTGATACGGGCCTGGTCGCTCTGCTGGTCGTAGAATTTCACATTTTGGATAATGCTGACAGGCAGATTCTTCAGGGCCGTCTCAATGTCGCCCAGCATAAACTCTTTGCCGTCAAGCAGAATCTTCTTCACAGCCTTGCCGTTGATGGTGATGTTGCCGTCTTCGTCAATTTCGGCACCAGGCATGCGCTTGATCAGTTCCTCAATGGCCGAGCCCTCGGGCGTACGATAGGCTTCGGGGTTGAACACCAGCGTATCCTTGCGCACTACCACCTGAGCAGCGCGCCCAGTTACCACGGCCTCCTTCAGGAGCACCGTCTCAGGGCTGATGAGCAGCGTGCCCAGCTCCTGACTCTGATTCTTGCGCAGCGTAATCTCGCGGTTCATGGTCTGGAAACCAATGGACGAGATGCGCAGCCGGAAGGTGCCATTCGAAGGTGCCTCAATGGTGAAGTTACCCCGCTCGTTGCTCACCGTTCCTCCCACGAACGAACTGTCGTTGGCCCAGAACAGCTGTACGGACGCCTGCACCATGGGTTCTTTTGAATCGGCCTCCACCAATTGACCGCTGATGGTCAGTCCCCTACGCTCCTGGGCGGTCACGTTGAGGACCAGAATTATTGAAAAAACAATCAGTACAAAACGCTTCATTGATAGTTTTTGTGATTTTGAAGACACAAAGGTAATCTTTTCTATCCAAATGGCCATCCGACCACTCCTTAATATTATATAAATAAACATAAAAACACTAGCCTGGCCTGCCGATAGTCTCTTCTTTTCTTTGTCTTTTGAAGAAAAAGCCGTAACTTTGCCGTCAAACTTAAAATGATACTTCTAACAATAGAACTACTCACTATGAACACTAAGAACGCTATGGCAGTGCTCCTGACGGGGCTTGCACTGCTGCTTCCATCCACCTCATGGGGGCGCGAAGCCAGTGTGGCTTCACCCAATGGAAAACTCGTGGTAAACATCAACGACAACAATGGGAGACCCACCTACTCACTGACGCTCGATGGGCAGCTGATGCTGCAACCCTCGGCCCTGGGCTTCCAGGCCGACTTCGGCGATTTCACCCAAGGGCTTAAAATCACGTCGACCAAGGCTTCGGCCATAGACCGTACCTACCAGATGCGGCAGGTGAAGCAATCGCAGTTCCACTATGTGGCCACGCTGCTCACCATCGACTTTGAGAATGCAAAAAAGCAGAAGATGAGCATGGAGTTCAGCGTCTCAGACAATGACGTGGCCTTCCGCTACCTCATTCCGCGCCAGCGGGGCGACAATCCTAAGAGTGCCGTCATTCTCAGCGAGAGCACTGCCTTCAGCCTCCCTGACGGCACCACCACTTTCCTTACCCCACAGAGTGACCCCATGATAGGCTGGGAGCGCACCAAGCCCAGCTATGAGGAGGAATACAAGGCCGATGCCCCTATGGCCCAGCGCTCACATTACGGACATGGCTATACTTTCCCCTGCCTGTTCCGCCTTCCCGCTGCCACCACACAAGCTGAAAGCGCCGGATGGGTGCTCATCAGCGAGACGGGCGTCAGCAGCCAGTACTGCGGCAGCCACCTGTCAGACTACACCCCAGGACAAGGCTATGCCATTGCCTTCCCCATGGAGGGCGAGAACAACGGCATTGGCTCTACCACCCCAGGCATTGCCCTGCCTGGCGAGACACCCTGGCGCACCATCACCGTGGGCAGCACGCTGAAGCCCATCGTCGAGACCACCGTGCAGTACGACGTGGTGGAGCCGCTCTACCAGGCTTCGCAGCCTTTCGAATACGGACGCTACACCTGGAGCTGGCTCATCTGGCAGGACAACAGCATCAACTACGACGATCAGGTGCGCTTCATTGACCTGGCCTCAAAGATGGGCTTCGAGCTGTGTCTGGTGGATAACTGGTGGGACCAGAACATAGGGCGCGAGCGCATGGCCGAGCTGTCAAAGTATGCCCAGTCAAAGGGCGTGTCGCTCATGCTCTGGTACAACTCCAACGGCTTTGAGAACGACGCTCCTCAGACACCGCGCCAGTGCATGAGCACCGGCATGGCACGCGACCGCGAGATGGCCTGGCTGAAGAGCATCGGCGTGAAAGGCATCAAAGTGGACTTCTTCGGCGGTGACAAGCAGGAGACGATGAAGCTCTACGAAGACATTCTCTACGATGCCAACCGCTACGGCATACAGTGCATCTTCCACGGATGCACCCTGCCCCGAGGCTGGGAGAAGATGTACCCCAATTACGTCAGCAGCGAGGCCGTGCTGGCCTCTGAGAATGTGTTCTTCAACGAGGGCGCCGCCAAGCGACAGCCATTCGACCTCTGCATGCACCCCTTCTGCCGTAATGCATCGGCCTCCATGGACTGGGGAGGCATCATCATGAACAAATATCTGTCGAAGGACAACAAGAGCCGCCATACCCGCAAGACCACCGATATCTTTGAGATGGCCAGCGGCATCACCATGCAAGCCGCCATACAGTGCGTGGCCATGCAGCCCAACAATCTGGACGAATTGCCCCAGTTTGAGATGGACTGGCTGCGGGCCATGCCCACTACCTGGGACGAGACGCAGTTCATTGACGGCTATCCTGGCCGCTATGTGGTGATGGCCCGCAGGCATGGCAACGACTGGTATGTGGTGGGTCTCAACGCGCTCGAACAGCCCTTGACGCTTACTCTGCCGCTGCCTATGTTCCAGAAAGGCCAGGTGCTCAACTTCTATGTTGACGATGCCAAGACTGGCGAACCCAAGCTCACTACCCTGAAAGTTGACAAGAAAGGTAACGCCAAGGTGGTGATACAACCTAATGGCGGCATCATCCTGCAAAAATAGCACACATGGGGGGCGTTGTCACTGACTCGCCTCCCATGATTTCTCTTTCCCGTCAGTTCCCTACGTGCGCGCGCGTATTATACGCGCGAGAAATGGTGCTACAAGTGCTACCAGGGCTTGTAACAAGCTGATGGAGCGCTACTTACGGGTGCATATTCGTTTGAAGTTGGTGCTACCGAAAATGCTACAAGTGCTACCACCTCACGCCAAACACATTCATGCCCCAAAAGTCAACGACTTTTTGGAAAAAGTCAACGCCGTTTTGGAAAAAGTCAACGCCGTTTGAAAAAATCTCAACGTCTTTTTGGAAAAAGTCATTGACTTCCGGGCAAATGTCTGGTAGCAGAACTGGTAGTACCATGGTAGCACTTCCTGACGCCAAAAATGCACCCACAAACGCCACATAATCAACGCGTTAGAAAGCCAGTAGCACTTGTAGCACTTTGTTTCCCTTTTAACGCGCGCGCGTAAGCACACCTTTTCCATGCGACAAAAGAAAGAAAAACACGTTTTCCTTTGGCACTTTGCAGGTTTTTTCGTACCTTTGCCGCCGCAAAGCACACAAAATCATTCAAACACATGACAAAATGAAACGAAAAGCTTGCAATGGATGGACACTGGCAGTAGCTCTGGCAGTGTTCAGTAGTGTTGCCGCAATGGGGCAACAAAGTGTCAGTACCGACTGGACGAAAGACTTCGTCAGTCGTATCACGCTCAACGGCTATGCCCAAGGAGGCTGGGCCTTTCAAGACCAAAATGGCACAAAAACTAACAGTTACAACCTCAAACGAACCCTGCTCTGGGCGAAAGCCCGCATCACCGACCGCTGGTCGTTCCTGTTCATGCACGATTTTTCGAGCGTAGTACAGGAATTCTATACCGACTACAGGCTGACGAATAATAACACGATGAGCGTACGACTGGGCCAGTTCAAACATTCCTATACCATGGAAAACCCACTATCGCCCACCATGCTGGAACTGATTGACGTGTACTCGCAGGCTGTGCTCTATCTGGCCGGCGAGGGTCCCGACCCGCTGAACGGCGTCAACTATGGACGCGACATGGGACTGATGGTCTACGGCGACCTGCTCAACAGCAAACTGCACTATGAACTGGCACTGATGAGCGGACAGGGCATTAACCGCAAAGACCAGAACAACCAGAAAGACCTGATAGCCAAGCTGGAAGTGCGCCCCATGGATGGAGTACGCGTGGTGGCCTCAGGCTATCTGGGAACAGGCAATGCCGTGGGCACGGCTGCCTGGAACCCCACCATCGGCATGGGCGACAACTATAAGCGCAACCGTTACTCCGTGGGAGCCGAGTATAAGTCAGCGCCCTACACGGGCAGCCAGTACAAAGAAGCACGCCCACTGAGCATTCGTGCTGAGTGGCTGGGCGGCCAGGACGGCGACGTGGGCAGCCGGGGCGGCTATGTCACGGCAGCTGTCCCCGTGGTGGACGCCCTTGACATAGTGGCCAGTGGTGAAACCTACGACCGCAACACGAAGGTGGACGGATGGGACCAAACCAATCTGACACTGGGCCTGCAGTACTGGTTTTACAAGAAATGCCGTCTGCAACTGCAGTACACCCGCTGCCTGTGCGGCGAGAACATCAGCTCAAAGGACTATAACTGGCTGCAGGCACAGGTGCAAGTGGCATTCTGAGCCTCACCCTGCCCTCCCCATGGAAAGGAAGACTATTTGGGTGAACATAGAAACAACAATAACAGGATTAATAACAACAAAGCTTGATTCCCGGTATCTAGTCAAGCTCCCCTCCATCGTGGAGGGGCCGGGGGTAAGTATATGATTATCAAAGTTCTTCTTACCATCATTTTTCTGGTCGTAATGGTGGGCGTGGGATTCTACTCACGCAAGCAGGCCAGCAGTGTTGACGGATTCGTACTGGGCGGGCGCGCCGTAGGTCCCTGGCTGACGGCATTTGCCTATGGTACCAGCTATTTCTCGGCTGTGGTCTTCGTGGGCTACGCCGGACAGTTCGGATGGAAATATGGCCTGTCAAGCACGTGGATAGGCATCGGCAATGCCGTCATTGGCTCGCTCTTGGCATGGATTATCCTGGGCCGCCGGACGAAGCTGATGACGCAACACATTGAGAGCCGCACCATGCCCGACTTCTTCGGTACGCGCTATCAGGACCAGGGGCTGCGCGTGGTGGCCAGCATCATTGCCTTCGTTTTCCTCATCCCCTATACGGCCGGTGTCTACAAAGGCATTTCCACTCTGTTTGAAATGGGATTCGGCATTCCTTACGAGTACTGCGTCATCATCATGGCCATACTCACTGCCGTCTATGTCATTCTGGGCGGCTATAAGGCCACGGCCATGAACGACTTCATCCAGGGCGTCATCATGCTGTTCGGCATCATGGCGGTGATAGCAGCCGTGCTGTCATCGCAGGGCGGACTGACAGCGGCCGTGGAAAAGCTGGCAGCCATTCCTGCCGACGATGCCACAGCAGCAGCCAGCACGGGGGGCGGCGTCTTCGCTTCGCTCTTCGGACCAGACCCGTGGGGACTGCTGGGCGTGGTCATTCTGACCTCACTGGGCACATGGGGACTACCGCAGATGGTGGGTAAGTTCTACAGCATCACCGACGAGAGCGCCATCAAGCGTGGCACCATTATCAGCACTATCTTCGCTCTGATAGTGGCTGGCGGATGCTACTTCCTGGGAGGGTTTGGCCGTCTGTACGACCCTGTGATGGTCAACGGCAAGATAGCCTTCGACTCCATCGTGCCTTCCATGCTGGTCACCCTACCCGATGTGCTGATAGCCCTGGTGGTACTGCTGGTGCTCTCTGCATCCATGTCGACACTGGCATCGCTGGTTCTCACCTCATCGAGCACCATGACGCTCGACCTGATTTACAGGGACAAGAAATCATTGCCCGGCGAAGTGGAGGAAGGAAACATTGACGACATCGTGGCTGAGCGCGTGGAACGCCGTAAAGTGGTGGTGATGCGAGTGCTCATCGTGTTCTTCATTGCCATATCACTGCTCATCGCCCTCAATCCGCCCACGTTCATCGCACAGCTTATGGGCATCTCATGGGGAGCCCTGGCCGGTGCTTTCCTGGCTCCGTTCATGATGGGCCTGTACTGGCGCGGAGTCACCACTGCCAGCGTCTGGGCATGTTTCATCTGGGGCGTAGGTCTGACGGTAGTCAACATGGTGATAGGAAATCCCATCAACCCCATCAACTGCGGTGCCATTGCCATGTTGGGAGGCTTCCCCGTGGTGTGGCTGGTCAGCCTGGTATCACCCAAGCTGCCACAAAAGACGGTAGACGAGATGTTTGCTAGCTTTTCTTCCAGAAATCTCGAGTGAAAAGCACAAGGACGGCCATAATCTCAAGACGTCCTACAAGCATAAGGAAGGAGCAGATCCATTTCAGACCGTCGCTCAAATCGGACCACGACATCTGTGGTCCGATATTTGTATCCAGACCTGCGCCGACGTTACTAATCAGGCTGAAGCTGATGGTGATGGCATTGGTGAAGTCGACACCCGCCAGTGACATGATGACGGCAGTGAGAACCAGCATGATGATGTAAAGCAGGAAGAATGCCAACAGCGTCAGCAGGCGGCTCTGAGGCACGGTCTGTCCGCCCATCCTGACAGGCAGCACGGCGTTGGGATGAAGAATATGATGGAACTCATTGCGCAGCACACGCAGCAGCATCAGCACGCGGACACTCTTGAAACCGCCAGTGGTAGAGCCTGCGCAGGCACCCATGAACATCAGTACGCACAGGATGACCCACGTCAGATGGGGCCAGTAGCCAGCATCGGTATTCGACAAGCCTGTGGTCGTTATGAACGACACCACCTGGAACAGCGATGAGCGCAGGGCGTATTCCCAATCGTAGTCCATGCTGGTCATCAGCAAGCACATAATCCCGGCTGTGGCCACAACGATAGTGGCAATATAGAGCTTGAACTCGGAATTGTGAACAAAGGCTGAGAAGCGCAACTTAAAGAAGGTCATGTAGAGCAGCGTGAAATTGATGCCCGCCAGGAACTGGAACAGAATGGCCAGATACTCAATGGTGGGCGACGCCAGGAAGACACTGCCGTTGTGAGTGGAGAAGCCACCCGTGGCCGTGGTCGACATGGAATAATTGGTGGCATCGAACCAATCCATGCCACAGGCCCAGAACGACACGCCACATGCCACGGTCAGCAGCAGATAAATGCTCCAAATCCACTTGGCCGACGTACTGAGTCGTGGATGCATCTTCGAGCGCATAGGACCCGTGGCCTCAGCCGCAAACACCTTGACACTGCCTCCCACCAGTGAGGGAAGCAAGGCCACAGTGAAGAACACGATTCCCAGACCGCCTATCCACTGCATCATCGAGCGCCAGAAAAGCAAACCATGCGATAGCGACTCAACGTCGTCGAAGATGGTGGCACCGGTAGTGGTGAAGCCCGACATGGTTTCAAAGAAGGCATCGGTCAGACTGTCCACTGCCCCATGAATCAGGAAAGGGAGCATGCCAAAAAGTGAAAACACCACCCAGGTGAGCGTCACCACTACATAGGCATCGCGACGGCTCAGGGCATTCTCTGCGGTATGACCCAGATAGCGGAACAACGCTCCACCGGCAGCCGTGATGGCAGTCGAGATAAGGAACACCAGCAGGTTGTCTTCACTGTAGATGGCCGTCATAGCCAAACAACAGGCCATGAAGAATGCCTCGATGAAGAGCAGCGAGCCAAGTATCTTTGCTATGAGCTTCCAGTTAATCACTTATATGCCGATGAATGATCTGTAAACAATAGAGTGAAGAGAAAAAACGTCAGAATGGCAGGATAGACCGCTTGAAAAACTTCTCCACCTTGTCAAGTGCATGACGGTGGCAGAACACGATGACCGAATCGCCAGTCTGTATCTGCGTGTTGCCGTTCACCAGGATGCCCTGATTGCCGCGCACCAATCCACCGATGGCCACCCCAGAGGGCAGTCCCAGCTGCCTCACGGTGCTCCTTGTCACCTTCGAGTTCTCGGCTGCAACAAACTCGGCCACCTCGCTGTCGGCCAACATCAGCGAACGCAAGTTGCGCACGTCGGCCTTCATCATCATCTGGAAGATGTGGCTGGCCGCCACCGTCTTCTTATTAATAATGGTACCTATGTCCAAGCCTTCAGCCATGCTGACATAGTCCAGATTCTCTACCATGGCAATGGTCTTCCTGACACCCAGCTTCTTGGCAGTCAGGCAGGCCAGAATATTAGTCTCAGCATTGCCCGTCAGCGATACGAAAGCCTGAGTGTTCTTGATGCCTTCCTCACGCAACAGCCCCAAATCGCGCCCGTCGCCGTGGATAATCATCACATTGCTCCGGTCAATGAGCTCGTTCAGGCGTTCACAGCGCTCCAGGTTGCTCTCTATAATCTTGGCATGCATGTTATCGGGCAGGGTGAGCGCGGCACGGACGGCGGTTTTTCCACCTCCCATGATGACAACATTGTGCACATCCTCATATTCTCCCTTACCCACAATGCGTTTGATGTGTGGAATGTATTCGCGAGTAGTCATGAAGTATGCCAGGTCAAACGACTGCAACACATCCAAGCCACCAGGGATGATGGTTTCCTCACCCCGCTTCAGCGCCACAATGTGGAAGGGGTCGTCAGGACCGCAGAGGTCCTTGATGGGCTGATTGAGTATCTGGCAGTTATCGCGCAGCTTGATACCCAGCAGCACCAGGGCACCATCGTGGATGTCCCACCGCTGCCTCACCCACGAGAGCTTCAGCCCGTTGATGATATCGGTGGCAGCCAGCACTTCCGGATAGACTAGCGAGTCGACGCCCACCTCTTTGAACATGGTAAGGTTCTGCGGCATCAGATACTCATAATTATCTATGCGAGCCACGGTTTTCTTGGCACCAAGTGCATGAGCCAGCATGCAGGCGGTGATGTTCCTACTCTCAAAACGGGTGACACCCACGAAAAGATCAGCCGAACTGACGCCAGCATCCTTCAAAGTCTTGATGCTGGTGGGCGAAGAGCACATGGCCATGATGTCGTAGTCGGAATCTACATCACCCAGTCTGTCGTCATCATCATCGATGAGCACACAGTCGTGATTCTCCGTCGAAAGTAGTTTTGAAAGGTGTGTGCCAACAGCACCGGCACCGGCTATGACAATCTTCATGCTACAGGTTTATTATTGGTTTTACTTGCCTACACAGGCTTGTATGGCCTGCCGTATGCTCTCCACGTCGAGTCCCACTATCTTCCGCAGCTCGTCCACCTCTCCGTGCTCCACGAAATTGTCGGGCAAGCCCAACACCGTCAGCTGGGGCTGATAGCCATGTAGATTCATCCACTCCAGCACGGCCGAACCCAGCCCGCCCTTTTTCACACCGTCCTCGACGGTGACCACATGGCGGAACTTACGGCCCACTTCGTGCAGGATATTCTCATCAAGAGGCTTCAGGAAGCGCATGTCGTAGTGGGCCACGCTAATACCTGGCTGCAGCCCCTGCAGGGCTTTCTGCACATCGTTTCCAAGTGGGCCAAGACTCAGCACAGCCACATCGGTGCCATCCTGCAACTTGCGACCTGTTCCCACCGGAACGGCCTCCAGCTGGCAATGCCACTCATCAAGCAGACCACGGCCTCGAGGATACCGAATGACGAAGGGCCCCATGTTTTCCTGCTGTGCTGTAAACATCAGGCGGCGCAATTCACACTCGTCCATCGGCGAAGAGATGGTCAGATTGGGGATGGGTCGCAGAAAGGCCAGGTCAAAAGCGCCATGGTGGGTGGGGCCATCGCGCCCTACCAGTCCAGCTCGATCCAGACATAGCACAACATTCAGCCGTAGGATGGCCAGGTCGTGAATAATATTGTCGTAAGCCCGCTGGGCGAAAGCACTGTAAATATTGCAGAAAGGCAGCAGCCCATCCTTAGCCATACCGGCCGAGAAAGTGACGGCGTGTCCTTCAGCAATGCCCACGTCGAAAGTGCGCTCGGGAAAGGCGTCCATCATGACGTTCATGGAGCAGCCTGTGGGCATGGCTGGCGTCACGCCTACAATCTTAGGATTCTGCTGGGCCAGCTCAAGCAGTGTCTCGCCAAACACCTGCTGGTACTTGGTCTTCTTGTTCTCGCCATCGTTCTTCAGGAACTGGCCCGTTTCGGGGTCAAACTTACCAGGAGCGTGCCATACGGGTGAATAGTGCTCCGAGGGAGCATATCCGTGCCCTTTCTTCGTATGCAGATGGAGCAGCTTGGGGCCACTCATGTCCTTCAGTTGTCGCAGGATGCGAACCAGGTCTTTCACGCTATGCCCATTGAATGGACCAAAGTAGCGAATGTTCATCCCTTCGAAGATATTCTGCTGATGCGATATAGCGCTCTTCAACGCGTTACTCAGTCTGATCAGCCCATTCTTCCTGTCATCATGCAACATGCCATGGCGCTGCATCCATCGGGCGGTTTTGAAGCGCACCTTGTTGTAGGTCTCGTTTGTGCTCAGGCCCAGCAAGTACTCCTTCATGCCACCCACCGAACGGTCGATAGACATGTCATTATCGTTCAGGATGATAAGGATATCGTTCGGACTGGACGACACATTGTTCAAGCCCTCAAATGCCAGACCGCCGCTCATGGCACCATCGCCAATGACGGCCACCACCTTCCTGTTTTCGTTTTGCAGCTTGGCGGCCACGGCCATGCCCAGTGCGGCAGAAATACTATTGGAGGCATGGCCACAGACAAACGAATCATAGGGACTTTCCTCGGGCGAGGGAAAGGGGCGCAGCCCATGCAGCTTGCGATTCGTGGGGAACTGCTCGCGGCGGCCAGTCAGGATCTTATGTCCATAAGCCTGATGGCCCACATCCCATACGATGCGGTCGTAGGGGGTGTTAAACACATAGTGCAATGCAACCGTCAGCTCAACAACCCCCAGGCTGGATGCCAAATGTCCAGGGTTCACCGACAATTCCTGCACAATCGTCTGGCGCAGCTCGTCGCAGACCTGAGGCAGCTGCTCAACAGGCAGCTTCCGCAAATCGTCGGGGTAATTTATCTGTTTAAGTATCTCAAGA
>CAMNJH010000032.1 GCA_946541275.1 uncultured Prevotellaceae bacterium | reverse complement strand
CGCTTGCAGTCGAAGACCTACTACCCCGGCTATGAGAATGCCCCGGGCTTCGGCATCTGGAACCTGCACACCACGCACAGACTTGACGTCCTGCAGTGGGCTTTCCTGGAACCCAGCATCGGCATAGACAACATCTTCGACAAGGTGGACAACAGGACTGACGCTTCCAATCGCAAATATGCACTCTACAGTCCTGGACGCATGCTGGTGGTGGGACTGAAAGTAAAGCTCAAGAAGTAAGACATGAAAGACATCTATACCAAAACCGGCGACAACGGTATGACCTCGCTGCGCAATGGCATCCGTGTTGAGAAGGACGACATCAGGATAGAAACCAACGGACAGATAGACCATCTGAACTCCTTGCTGGGAATAGTCCGCGCCAACCTGGGCCATGACTGTCCCCCGCTGCTACTTGCCATTCAGCGGGAGCTGATGGTCGTGATGAGCCACATAGCCACGCCCGACGGACAGCAGAACGCCAAGCCCCTACATGCTGACGAGCTGACCGCACAGATGGAACAGTCCATTGATGAACTGAGAGCCGGGCAGCCGACGGCATTTGTCGTGCCCGGCGACTCGCTCACGGCGTCGTTCATCCACGCTGCCAGAACGCAAGCCCGCACGGTGGAGCGCCGTCTCTGGACGCTGAACAAGCTGCATCCCGTCAGCTCGCCCATTTTGGTTATGATGAACAGGCTGTCAGACTTTTTATTCACTTTAGCCCTGCAAAAACCAACACAGCCATGAGACAAGGACACGGCGACGACATCTATCAGTACCCGGAAACGGAAATCAACTTCAGCTCGAATATCTACGCCCATGCCGACTTGAGCGCACTGAAGGAGCATCTGGGACGGCACCTGGACTTGATAGGCAATTACCCTGAGCCAGAGGCGCTATCGCTGGAGAGGCTGATAGCCAGCAAGCACGGCATACCTGCCGACAGCGTACTGGTCACCAGCGGAGCCACCGAGGCCATCTATCTCATTGCCCAGGCGGCTGTCAACAAGCAGATGCACCACTATTCCACTGGCCCCTACCCCACTTTCAGCGAGTATGATGACGCCAGCACCATGTTCGGACTGACACGCCACGAGGGAGGGCAGCAGGCTGACACACTGCTCTGGCTCTGCAACCCCAACAATCCCACGGGCCACATCTTCAGCAATGAGGAGCTGGCCGAAGCCTCCAGGCGCCATGCCCTGCTGGTGGTCGACCAGTCCTATGAGGACTATACCCTGGCCCCGCTGATGACACACCGGGAGGCAGCCCAGTCAGCTAACATCCTGCAGCTTCACTCCCTCACCAAAACCTATGCCGTGCCTGGCCTGCGCATCGGCTATGTGGTGGCAGCACCAGCACTCATCAGCCTGTTGCGCCAGTACATCAGGCCCTGGTCAGTGAATGCCTTGGCCATAGAGGCAGGCAAGTGGCTTGTGGAACACGACGACGCCCGGGCAGTGCCCGATGTGGAGAGTTATCTGGCAGAAGCCCAGCGGCTGAACCGGCAGCTGAATGCCATCCCAGGCATTGAGGCCCTGCCCACGCACACCAACTTCATGCTGGCACGCATCCACCGCGGCACGGCAGCCGAGCTGAAAGACTATCTGGCCCACAATCACCGGATGCTGATTCGTGACGCCTCCAACTTCCGCGGCCTCACCCTTCAGCACTTCCGTGTTTCCACCCAGAGAAAAGACGAGAACAACCTTCTGCTAGAATCCATCCAAAACTATTTGTCGTAATCCTTTTTACGGAATAGTTACGACTTCAAACACTTTCTCCTAAAAATACTAAAAAAACTTGGTGCTGCCAAGTATTTTTACTATCTTAGCACCGTGAAACTACTACTATCTAAATATGGAAAAACATTCTAATAATTTTTGCGTCATACTAGCAGGTGGCCACGGACGTCGATTATGGCCTTCCAGCCGCGTCAATTGCCCCAAACAATTTGTTGACTTTTTTGGTACTGGCCGCACTCAGTTACAGTCCACCTTCGACCGCATGTCGCGCATAATACCAGCAGAGAATATATATGTGAATACACGCCATCGCTATGCCGACATGGTGCGTGAGCAGCTGACCGACCTTCCTGCCGAGAACATTCTTTCAGAACCCGTGAACCGCAACACGGCCCCGTCGGTGGCATGGGCAGGAGCACGCATCCACAGGAAGTGCGAGAACGCCCGCATCATCATTGTCCCTTCCGACCAGATGATAGTAGGCGAAGAAGCCTTCCAGAAGAACGTGATGCAGGGCCTGGAGTTCGTGGCAGAAAATGACATCATCCTGACCATGGGCATCCGCCCCACCCGGCCAGAGCCAGGCTATGGCTACATACAGATTGGCGAGCCTTCGCTGGTGAACGGCATTTACAAAGTGCGCTCATTCACCGAGAAGCCCGAGCGCGACTTCGCCCGGCTGTTCATGGAGAGCGGCGAATTCTTCTGGAACACGGGCATGTTCCTGAGCAACGTCAACTATCTGCGAAAATTCTTCCTCGACAACCTTCCTGATATCTTCCCCCGTCTGGGCGCCGTGAAGGAAATCACGAATTTGGCCGAAGAATTAAAATATGTGCACGACCACTTCCCTGCCTATCCCAACCTGTCAATGGACAAGGTTGCCCTGGAGATGTCGGACAATGCCTATGTGATGCGCTGCGATTTCGGCTGGGCCGATCTGGGCACTTGGCATAGCATTTACGAGTTCAAGCAGTGCCAGGGTAACGACAATGTCGTCATTGACTCCGAAGTTTTGCTGGAAAACTGCCAGAACAACATCATCAAGCTGCCCAAAGGCCATGTGGGTGTCATCAACGGGCTCGACGGCTACATCGTGGCCGAACAGGGCGACGTACTGCTGATATGCAAGAAGAGCGACTCATCGTCGCTCATCCGCAAGTATATTAATGAAGTGGGGCTCCGCTTTGGCGAGCAGTACATGTAGGCCTTAAGCCTCGAAGCATGAAGCAATCTTATCAGCTATCTGCTGCATCTCGTCGGCAGATAGCTGCATTTTTTCACGGCGGAAGTCCACATCGGCCTCGCTGTTCATGGGAATGAGGTGAATATGTGCGTGGGGCACTTCCAGTCCCAGCACCACCTGAGCCACCTTCTTGCAGGGGAAGGCTTTCCTAATTGCCACGGCCACGCGCTTGGCAAACTTCTGGAATTCGGCCAGCTCGTCATCGTCCATGTCAAAGATATAATCAACTTCGCGGCGGGGTATTACCAGCGTGTGGCCTTTGCCCACGGGATTGATGTCAAGGAAGGCATAGAACTGCTCATTCTCAGCACACTTATAGCTGGGAATCTGTCCAGCTGCTATTTTACTGAAGATATCCATTTCTGTAATTATAATTTAGCGTTATTGTGATTGACGTTTGAATAACTCCCAGTCCACCATGTCCTGCCGTTCAGCCCACGGTAATTTTCTCAATGCGCAGCTTGATGGTGCCGCGAGGTATTTTCACCTCCACCTCGTCGCCCACCTTATGATTCAGCAGGCCCTGTGCGATGGGGGTCTTGATTGAGATTTTCCCCTGACGCAAGTCAGCCTCGCTCTCGCTGACGATGGTGTAGGTCATGCGTGCCTTGTTGGCCAAATTGGTCATCTCCACTTTCGAGAGGATCTGCACCGAGTCAGCGCTGAGCCTCGACGTGTCCACAATCTTAGCCTCGCTGATGGCCAGTTTGAGCTGATTGATTTTCGACTCCAGATGAGCCTGTGCCTCCTTGGCAGCTTCATACTCGCTGTTCTCACTCAGGTCGCCCTTGTCGCGCGCTTCCGCAATGGCGGCCGATGCCTTCGGGCGTTCCACGCCTTCCAGACGTTTCAGTTCGGCTATCAGATTATCATAGCCTTCTTGTGACATATAAGCCATATTATTATCTTTTTTATTATTTGTTACTTATCAAGTGCTACTGACTAAATGCTAGTTCAATATTTATTCTTCTCTGTTATTGATATTTTACGCAGTAAAAGCAAAGAATTCCGACCATTCGCTCGGGTCGGAATCCTTGTACTCTAATGTCTTGCTTTCTTATCTGCGTGCAAAGGTAAATACTTTTTTCGATTTGCCAAAGTTTTTCGCGTTAAAAAAACTTACCTGCACGCTCTGCCGGCACTACCGGCATCCTTATTTGGCTGTAAGCTCGTCAAACAGCTGGAGCATGCCCTCCGAGGCACCCTTCATAATCTGCTTCACGCCATGCCCGGCATTCACGGGGTTGGGGTCGATGAGATAGATGGGTACGCCCGGGCGCACGTAGTGCACCAGACCGGCTGCCGGGTAGACGTTCAGGCTAGTGCCAATAATAATAAAGATGTCAGCCTGCTGGGCCTCCTCGGCGGCCAGCGTGATGTTGGGCACGGCCTCGCCGAAGAACACGATGTAGGGCCTGAGTAGCGAACCGTCGCCCGCCTTCGTGCCCGGCTCTATCTGGCAGTCGTCCTGCGTCAGCTCACGGATGTAGCGCGGATCATCCACATTCCAGCTGGAGCATACCTTCATCAGTTCTCCGTGCAGATGCACCACATGGGTTGAGCCGGCCTGCTCGTGCAGGTTGTCCACATTCTGCGTCACCACCGTCACGTCGAAATAGCGCTCCAGTGCAGCCACCAGCTTGTGGCCCTCATTGGGTTTCACGCCCCAGCATTTGCGACGCAGCATATTATAGAAGTTCGTCACCAGCGTAGGGTCGGCCTCCCATCCTTCATGGGTGGCCACCTTTGCCACGGGGTACTCTTCCCACAGTCCGTCGGCATCGCGGAAGGTTCTCAGTCCGCTCTCTACTGACATGCCGGCACCTGTCAGCACCACAACTTTCTTTTTCATAAGCATTGCCTTTATTTATCAGTGGCAAAGATAGGGAAAAAAATCCATACAGACAAATCTTTTCCTGTTTTTTACGAGTTTACAGAATTATTTTATTACCTTTGCACGCATGCTTGCCTTCTCACTACTACTGGCGGTGGCCCAGCTGGCCGCCACGCCTCCTGACACCATCCGCACGCAGCAGCTCGACGAGGTGGTGGTGTCAGGCAACTCGGCCTCACAGCGCCTGCAGAGTGTGCAGATGGGCATGGAGCGCATCAGTGCGGCCGAGCTGGAGATGGCCCCGGCGCTGCTGGGCGAGCGCGACGTACTGCGTTCCATCCAGCTGCTCCCTGGTGTGAAGCAGGAGAGCGAGGCATCCAGCGGCTTCCAGGTACGCGGTGGTACGTCGGCCCAGAATGCCATTCTCTACGACCGTGTGCCAGTGTACAACGTAGGCCACCTGGCGGGCCTTTTCTCTGCTTTCAACAGCGATGCCCTTTCCGGTGCCTCACTCTATAAGGGTTGCCTGCCCGCGCCGTTTGGCGGAGCCACGTCGGCCGTTCTCGACGTCAGCTCGCGTCCCTCCCTCACCGATACCTGGCACGGCGCTGCCACTATCGGTCTGCTGTCGGCCAAGGCCAAGGTGGAAGGACCCGTGGCGCCGCGCCTGTCGGTACTAGCCTGCGCCCGTCGCAGCTATGCCGACGTGCCCATGCAAGTGGTGGACGACTTCCGTGGCAACACACTGTATTTCTACGACTTCAACCTGCGCATGGACTATCAGCTGAGTCAGCGCGACCAGCTACAGCTATCGCTCTTCGGCAGCAAAGACCGCACCGCGCTGGAGGACATGGTGTCGCTCCAGTGGCGAAACCTGGCAGCCAGCCTCAGCTGGCGCCACCATTTCCGTAGTCAAGCCGAGGCCAGCACCACGCTGATGCTGTCGAACTATACCACGAAGAACGGCATTGACATGCTGGGCATGAACCTCAGTTTCTCCGGCCACATACGCCAGTGGGGACTGCGCCATGACTACTCACTGGCACTGGGCCGCCACAGACTGACAGCCGGCGGCCAGTCGATGGTCATCGACGTGAAGACAGCCGAGTGGCAGAACTTGAACAACCATGAGAAGGAGGTGCGGCGCGCCTGGGAAAACACAGCATGGGCGGGACTGGAGCTGAAGCCTGCCGACCAGCTGACACTGCAGGCCGGGCTACGCTTCACGGCTTTCTCGTCGCTGGGTGGCCCCTACTACTACGAGACCGACGAGCGCGGCGACATCACCTGGTACTACAAGACGCGGCGCTACCACATTGTGAACACCCACTTCAGCCTGGACCCGCGCCTGCAGCTGTCATGGCGGCTGGACCGCCTGTTCAGTCTGAAGGCCAGCTACGGACGAGCCACTCAGAACATCCACGCCCTTCGCGGGCAGACCACATCTACACCATTCGACCGCTACACGCTGAGCAGTAACCTCATTAAGCCACAGCAGGCCCACCAGCTCAGCCTGGGCCTCTACGCCATGACGCCCAGCCAGGACTACGAGCTGTCACTGGAGGGCTACTACCGCCACATCAGCCACATTCTGGACTATCGTGACGGCAAGTCGTTCGGCAGTGCCATCGAGATGGAGCGTCTGGTGCTGCCAGGCCAGGGGCGCTGCTACGGTGCCGAGCTGCTGGTGCGCAAGAACACGGGCCGGCTGACGGGCTGGCTGGCCTACACGCTGTCGTGGGCCCGCAACAAGATTGACGGCATCAACGGCGGACGCTGGTACACGGCCAGTGTGGACCGCCGCCACGACCTGGACCTGGTGGCCTTCTACCGTCTGTCAGCCGCGTGGCAGCTGGGAGCCGTCTGGGTGTACAACTCCGGACAGGCCTTCACTGCGCCCAGCGCCAAATACGAGATGATTGACAACTACATCTACTACTACGCCGAACGCAACGGCTATCGCGCCCCCGACTACCACCGACTTGACGTGAGCGCCACGTGGACGCGCACCATTGCCCAGGGCCGGCTGACGCGCCAGTGGCAGTTCGGCATCTACAACCTCTACAACCGCCTCAACCCCTTCCTCATCAACTTTGAAGACAGCGAGAACGGCGCACGAACCAAGGCCGTGGGCTACAGCCTGTTCGGCCTCATTCCCTCTGTGTCATTCTGCATCAAATTCTGAAACGCCATGGACCGATACCCCTTACTGCTCATCATCCTGCTGACGCTGATGGCCTGCGAACGCGAACTGGACATCGACTACCACACCGTGGAGCCCCTCTACGTGGCTGAGATGGAGCTGACCGACCATCACACCACGGCCCGCATCACCACCACGCGCCCCGTGATGGGAACCGCTGCCAGCGACTATCTGGTCAACGATGCCATCATCACCATACGCTCCACTCAGGACTCATGGGCCGACACACTGAAGTGGAAAAGCCAGGGACGCTACGAGTTGAGCTATTTCTTCGGCATGGAGGGCATGGAGTACGAGGCTGACGTCATCATAGGCGGAAAGCACCACCTGTCCACATCGGTGATGAAGGGCAAGCCCGTCATCAACAGCTTCGACTTCGTGTGGATGGACATGATGTCAGAGAAGATTCTCTTTGCCGACCTGCACCTGCAGGACGTGCCCGACCAGAACAACTTCTACTTCATGCACCTGTATCGCAATGACGTGGGCTACAGGTGGGCCATCATGGACGACCGCTCAAATCCGGGCGGCGAGCTGCAGCAGCTGTTCACTTGCACCACCCAGCGTGAGATGGACAAGGGCACCGACAGCGACGTGCTGCACGAAGGCGACAAAATGCGCATGGAGGTGCGCTCCATTGACCAGCGCACCTACGACTACCTGTACTCCCTGCAGCTGATGGACAACACCGGCACCAACCCCCTGGCCAACTTCAGTGGCGGACTACTGGGCTTCTTCTCTGCCTATCAGCAGGCCACGGAGGAGCTGGTGTTCAGACTTCACGACATCCGATGGACCTGAGGCAGGTCAGGAGGAGCGATCGCGCGCGCGATAAATATAAGCGGAAACGAAGTGCTACAAGTGCTACAGGCCAACATAACGCAATGAAAAACAATAGTTTGCGGGTGCATAAACGATTTTTGAAAATGCTACCGTAAGTGCTACTGATGCCCCAGGCCTTCCACCTGCACACTTCAGCCGTTTTGTGCAAAAATGAGACATATAGAAAAATGACTCGCGACTTTTCAATATGTCTCATTCAGCATTTTTCAAAAGGGCGTCGACTTTTTCCAAAACGGCGTTGACTTTTTCCAAAAGGGCGCCGACTTTTTGAAAAATCCCGTTGACTTTTTCCAAAAAGTCGACACCCTTTTCCGGTGCGGCGTTGACTTTCGGGTGGCGGGTGCACTTATAGCACTTTTGGTAGCACCATCCCCAGCTGTTCGTGCACCCATAAACAACTATGCATCAACGAGTTAGAATTCACAGTAGCACTTGTAGCACTATTCCTCGCGCGAAATAACGCGCGCACGCGCAAGGGCTAGAGGCATCTGGGGGTGCCGGGAAGGGGCATGAAGGCTTACACCTTGTCGAGCGTCACCGTCATGGTCACCTCGCGGTCGTTGTTGAACCGATGGGTGTATTCGGCCACAATCTTATAGGGCGACATGCTCAGCACCTTCCACAACAGCGTGCGCTCCTGGCCGTCGTCAGTGGTGGTCTCAATCCTGATGACGGCATTGCTGGCACGGTAGGTGCCCTCAAGCTGACCGTCGCTGTAGGTCAGGGCGCAGGTGCCGTCGGCATTGAAAACCACGAACTGATAGGCCAGCACATAGGGCAGCTCCTCGGAGGTGTGGTAGTTGAAGCTCCATTTCCCCGGCAGCGTCTCGGCCGTCATGTCACTGTCCTCCAGCTTGTCACAGCCCACCAGTACCATGCCCAACATGAGCACCAGCAAGGCCGCAATATTCTTCATTTGCATCATCCCCAGCATGTAATTTTTATTAAAACTCCACAAAAATACTAATTTTTCATGGATTAAAGCACATAAATCCAGAAATAATTACTAATTTTGCACGATTTTTCTGGAGAACATACATTATTTTTATAGAGAAAGTACATGGATAAACTTAGTTACGCCCTTGGACTGGGCATAGGACAGCAGTTGGCACAGATGGGCGCTGCTAACGATTTGAACGTCGACGACTTCGCACAGAGCATTCGCGACGTGCTGGAAGGACACGAGCTGAAGGTGTCGCACCGCGAGGCCCAGCAGATAGTGAACGAATACTTCCAGCGCCAGGAGCAGCGCCTGAACGCCGAGCGCGCCGAGAAGGGCAAGACTGCCAAGGAGGAAGGCGAGAAATACCTGGCCGAGAATGCCAAGAAAGAGGGCGTCATCACCACCCCCAGCGGACTGCAGTATCAGGTGCTGCGCCAAGGCAACGGACGCAAGCCCACGGCCAAGGACAGCGTGAAGTGCCATTATGAGGGTTTCCTCATTGACGGCACCGTCTTCGACAGCAGCGTGCAGCGCGGCGAGCCCGCCACCTTCGGTTTGCAGCAGGTCATTGCCGGATGGACTGAGGGACTGCAACTCATGCAGGAAGGCGGCAAGTACCGTTTCTTCATCCCCTATCGCCTGGCCTACGGCGAAGGAGGTGCCGGACAGATGATACCGCCCTTTGCCACTCTGATTTTCGACGTCGAGCTGCTTGAAGTAGTATAACCCCCATAGAAAACTGATATAAAATCATATTTATTTATTATTAACAAAAATGAAAAAACTGACATTCATGGCCGTGATGGCCATCGCTGCCCTGGCAATGACCTCGTGCGGCAACAACCGCCCCCCAAAGGCTGATTTGAAAAACAACATCGATTCACTGAGCTACGCACAGGGCGTACAGGTTGGCACACAGTTCAACCAGTATCAGGTGCTGAGCCAGCTGAAAGTCGACTCCACCGAGATTGGCGAGTTCATGAAAGGTGTGAAGGAAGCTTTCAACGCTTCTGACGATAAGAAGACCGCTGCCTACTTTGCTGGTGTGCAGATTGGTTCACAGCTCACCACTTTCGTTGAGCGTGCTGAAGGCGAATACTTCGCCAACGACTCTACCAAGAAGCTGTCAAGGGACAACTATCTGGCCGCTTTCTTCGACATGATCATGGGCAAGGAAGGCAAGATGACCCCCGAGGTTGCCGACAGCGTGGTGCGTGTCATTGAGAAGCAGCTGCAGGAAGAGCGCTACAGCGAGACCAAGAAGGCCGGCGAGGAGTTCATCGCCAAGAAGGCCTCTGAAGAGGGCGTGAAGAAGACCGAAAGCGGTCTGCTCTACAAGGTGATTACCGAGGGCAATGGCCCCGTTGCCGTTGAAGGCGACAAGGCAAAGGTGACCTACGAGGGTTCCTTCACCGATGGTAAGGTGTTCGACTCTACCGAGCGTCACGGCGGCGAGCCCGTTGAGTTCCCCATCGGTGGTGGCACCGTTCCCGGTTTTGACGAGGCCCTGCGCATGATGCCTGCCGGTTCTGAGTGGGAAATCTACCTGCCCTACAACCTGGGCTACGGCGAAAATGGCTACGGACAGATGATTCCTCCCTACTCAGCCCTTACCTTCAAGCTGAAGGTTCTGGAAGTGGTAAAGCAGAAGTAATCTTTGAACTCTATGAAGAAGGTTCTCTTCTTGGCACTCGCCCTTCTGGTGGCGAGTGCTTCTTTTACTCCCACCGAGGCTGCTAAGAAGAAAAAGCAGAAGAAGGCTGAGCCCGAGGTGCAGGCTCCCGCTCCGGTGGTGCTCACCACGGGCAGCGACTCACTGAGCTATGCCGCCGGAATGATGCTGACCAATGGTCTCATCGGCTACCTGCAGCAGCAACTCAAGGTGGACACCGCCTACATGGCCGACTTTGCCAAGGGGTTTCAGGAGTCCATCTCTGACACTGAGGACCCTCATGAGCTGGCCCGCCGGGCCGGACAGCAGATTGCCAGTCAGGTGAAGCAGGGCATGCTGCCCCGGCTGAAGAACGACTTCACCGGCACCCCCGACACCATCATCAACAACCTGCTCTACAGGGGATTTGCCGATGCCATTGTCAAGGACACCACGGTGATGAAGGCAGATGATGCCGATGCCTTTTTCAAGGCTAAGCAGCACTACAACCAGCAGGCCCGCGAGGAGCAGCAGACAAAAGCCGGCCGCGACTTCCTGGCCCAGAACGCCACCAAGGAGGGAGTCATCACTACCCCTAGCGGACTGCAGTACATGGTGCTGGTAAAGGGCGAGGGTGATGTGCCACAGGCCACCGACCGCGTGAAAGTGAACTACGAGGGCCGGCTCATTGACGGCACCGTCTTCGATGCTTCGTCGAAACACGGCAACCAGCCCGCCACCTTCCAGCCCAACCAGGTCATTCGCGGATGGACCGAGGCACTGACCATGATGCCCGTAGGCTCTAAATGGAGGCTCTTCATCCCACAGGAGCTGGGCTACGGCGAGCGACAAGCTGGCCAGATACCCCCCTACTCCACCCTTATCTTCGACGTGGAGCTGGTGAGCATCGAGAAGTAAGCCACCTACACATTTATTACAAAATGCGCATGTTTTGAGAAAAAACATGCGCATTTTGTTGCAGGTCTCATATTTTTTGTGTACTTTTGCTGACAAATTGTTAACTTTCAAACAAAAGATGGAAAAAATAGACAACCTGGACAAGAAAATCCTTAGCATTCTTTCAAAGAATGCCCGCATACCTTTCAAGGATGTGGCCGCCGAATGTGGTGTGTCGCGTGCCGCTATTCACCAGCGTGTTCAGCGCCTCATAGACAATGATGTCATCACGGGCAGCGGCTTCGACGTGAACCCGAAGTCACTGGGCTACAGCACCTGCACCTACGTTGGCATCACGCTGGAACGCGGATCCATGTACAAAGAGGTGGTGAAACGGCTGGAGCATATCCCCGAGGTGGTGGAATGCCATTTCACCACAGGCCCCTACACGATGCTGGTGAAATTGTTCGCCCGCGACAACGAGCAGCTGATGCATCTGCTCAACGGGCAACTGCAGGAGATTCCCGGCGTGGTGGCCACTGAGACGCTCATCTCACTAGAGCAGAACATCAAACGCGAGATTCCCGTTCGCTTCAACATTGACGACCAAGAATGAACAGATTCGACCTGGCAGCACACAGCTCCAACATCTACGACAGCAATATCCTAAGCAGCGGGAAGCAGCCGGTCATAGGCATCACTGCCAACTATGGTGAGCAGACGGCCAAGCTGGCCGAAGGCTACTACAAGCGACTGATTTCTGCAGGTGCTACGCCGCTCATCATCCCCCCCTCTGCCGACAAGGACATGCTGCTGACATTGCTCAACCGCATTGATGGCCTGCTGCTTAGCGGTGGTGCTGACATCAACCCGCTCTTCATGGGAGAAGAACCCCAGCCACAGCTAGGCGGCATCAACGACGAGCGCGACCTGCCCGAGCTGCTCATCACACGGCTGGCCTTCAACCGCCAGATGCCCATTCTCGGCATTTGTCGCGGCATTCAGGTCATGGCCGTAGCGCTGGGAGGACGAATGGCACAGCACATCAGCACCCCCATCAAGCACTCACAGGATGCCGGCCGCACGGTGGCCACACACTCGGTGACTATCGACCCTGACACCACCTTATATAATATATATGAGGAGTTCGGCCCCTTCATCCCCAAGGATGAGCCCTATCCTGCCACCTTAGCGGTGAATTCATTCCACCATCAGGCCGTCAGCGATGCCGGCCCACACTTCCGCGTGTCGGCACGTGCTGCCGACGGAACGATAGAGGCCATTGAAAGCTGTGAGCACAAACCCTTCGTTGGCGTACAGTGGCATCCCGAGTGCCTGGCCGATCCTGACCTGGACCAACAGCCCCTGTTCTTATGGCTCGCCAACGAAGCCCGGCTCTACCGAGAGGCGCAACAGCTGCACGATCGTATGCTGACCCTTGACACCCACTGCGACACCCCCATGTTCTTCTCTCAGAACGTGATTTTCGCAACACGCGACCCGCGCATCCTAGTATCGCTGCCGAAGATGCATGAAGGACGCCTCGACGCCACCATCATGGTGGCCTATCTGCCGCAGAAGCAATGGCAAAAACAGGATGGTGCCTGGCAGCCCCTCAGTACCGAGGGCGAGTTTGCCTGTTCGCCAAGCCAATATGCCGACAGCATCTTTGACCAGATTGAGTACATTGTGAAACAGAACAGCGACGACGTGGCCCTGGCCCGCACCCCCGACGAACTGCTGCTCAACAAGTTCAATGGCCGCAAGAGCATCATGCTTGGCATTGAGAACGGCCTGGCACTGCAGGGCGACATCCGCAACGTGCGCCATTTTGCCCGCCGTGGCGTGGTCTACATCACGCTCTGTCACAACGGCGACAACGACCTGTGTGACTCGGCCAAGGGCAGTCAGACCCACGGAGGCGTGAGCGACTTCGGCGCAAAAGTCATCAGGCAAATGAACCGCCTGGGGTTGATGGTCGACCTGAGCCATGCCCACGAAAAGAGCTTCTACGATGCGCTCGACATCAGCAAGACGCCCATCGTGTGCAGCCATTCATCGGCCCGCGCACTCTGCGACCATCCTCGCAACCTCACCGACGACCAAATGCAAGCACTGGCAGCCAAGGGTGGTGTCTGCCAGATTACGCTCTATCCCGGATTCCTGCGCCTCGACGAGAAAGCCACCATCCTTGACGCCATGGAGCATCTGGAACATGCCATTCAGGTGATGGGCATCGACCATGTGGGCCTGGGCTCCGACTTCGACGGCGATGGCGGCGTGACCGGACTGGCCGATGCCAGCGAACTGACACAGTTCACACGCCAGTTGCTGAAGCACCGCTACAGCGAACAGGACATCAGGAAAATCTGGGGCGGGAACTTCCTCCGTGTCATGCGCCAAGTGCAAGATAAAATTTGATGTTTAAGACTTGTTTGTACCCAATATAACATGATGAGCAAAATCACATTCATGATATCATCGGCGCTACTGTTGCTGGCGTCCTGCGGTGGGACACAGAAAAGTGCCACACCTACATCTGCTACCCACGAAGAGCCCGTGGCACTGGCCTTCTCAGCCGATTCTGCCTACGCTTTCTGCCAGCGGCAATGTGACTTCGGGCCACGCATCATGAACAGCGAGGCCCACGAACAGTGCGGCCAGTGGATAGTCAGCAAGTTCCAGGAGTACGGCTTGGACATCACCGAGCAGCGAGCCACACTGAAAGGCTTTGACGGCACGCCCCTGCTCTCGAACAACATCATAGCCAGCTATCGCCCCGAGGCTGAGAACCGCATCCTCATCTGCGCCCACTGGGACAGCCGTCCATGGGCCGACAACGACCCCAACCCCGACAATCACAACAAACCCGTGATGGCTGCCAACGACGGGGCCAGTGGCGTAGCCGTGATGCTGGAGCTGGCACGGCTACTAAGCGTTGAGAGTTCCCTCAACATCGGCGTGGACTTCATCTGCTTCGACGCTGAAGACTGGGGCAACGATGGCTATAGCGACTCCTGGGCACTGGGTGCCCAACACTGGGCACGCCATCTGCACAAGCCCGGCTATAAAGCCCGCTTCGGCATCCTTCTCGACATGGTGGGGGGACAGCAGGCCCGCTTCTACCGCGAAGGCTACTCCATGCTCTATGCTCCGCAGGTGGTCAACCGCGTATGGCAGGCCGCCGAGGTGACTGGATTCAGCAGCTACTTCCCCAAGCAGGACGGCGGCAACATCACCGACGACCACGGACCCGTGAATCAAATTGCCAAGATTCCGTGCATCGACATCATTCCCTACTATCCCGACTGCTATGAGAGCAGCTTCGGTCCCACCTGGCACACCGTCAACGATGACATGCAGCACATTGACAAAAACACGCTAAAGGCTGTGGGCCAAACGTTGGTACAAGTGCTGTGGAAGGAGAATGAGAAATAAGAAATGAGGAATGAAAAATGAGAAATGGAAGCGCTCGTCATTTCTCATTTTTCATATCTGTCCTGCCTCAACCATGAGCACTACGCGCTCAGTCAGCTTGTCCACGCCGTCAGGGCGGTAGCCTTTCTTCAGCGAAGCGCCGAACACCCAGGCGAAGGCCTGCCACCAGCCAGCCTTCACGGGACCCACGAAAGCCTGAATGGCCTCGTAGGCCGTTGAATTACACTCGCGGTCCACCAGTTTTATCAGCAGTTTTCCCTGGGCCAAGGTCAGCTTCTTCATTCGCGGCTTATACTCTTTCACTATTGATGCCTCCACCCGCTTCAAGTGGGCCTCGCGCTCCGATTTGCTGGGCAGCGTCTCTATATACTCGGCCGTCTCAATGAGCATCTGCCTCACCTCCTTGGCTATAGGCAGCACCTTCTTCACATTCCTCACCAGGCGCGTATATGCCTGCTGCTGGCGCTTGTTCTTGAAAGTAGGCTCAGGATAAACGTATACGTTCTGCATCTCCATGTACTGGATGGTGTCGCCATCAACCAGCGTCTTGCTCACCTTCACCATGGGCACAAACTCAGGATCGCCAATCTCTTGCGCCGAGACTGGCGTCACCAAGGCCACGAGCAGGCCCAAAAGGAACATCATACGTTTCATGCCCGCAAAATTACTGCTTTTTTCCCGACCATCATTCATATTTCAACAATTATTAGCAATATTTATGAGCAAAAAGGCTATCCGAAATAATGCACAGCCTTTGCACCCCGCAAAACAGCATGTAGCCCAATAGCTTTTTCCTTATCTTTGACCCGTCTGCATTCACGTTTTTCAAGCACCTTCCCACTTTTCTAATGCTTTTTCTTTGCCATTTGCAGAAAAAAGAGTAATTTTGCTGCCGAATTCACACATTAATGCGCATTAACAAATGAGAAAACTTTTATTTCTGGCTGCCATGCTGGCCTTTGTCAACACAGCCTTTGCCCAACTGCCCAGTGTCACTCTGAAAGACATCAACGGCAAAACCATTAATACCGCTGAGCTGAAAAACAACGGAAAGCCTTTCATCATCGACTTCTTTGCCACCTGGTGCAAGCCCTGCAACCGCGAGTTGGACGCCATTGCCGAAGTCTACGATGAGTGGAAGGAAGAGACGGGGGTGAAGATTTTCGCCGTCAGTATCGACGTAGCCCAGAACATGAACAAGGTGAAGCCTTTGGTGGACAACCATGGATGGGAATACGACGTGCTGCTGGACCCCAACAGTGACTTCAAACGCGCTCTGGGCATCCAAATGATACCCTATGTACTCATCGTTGACGGCAAGGGCAACATCGTGTACAAGCACAATGGCTACACCGACGGAGCCGAGAACGAACTGATAGAGAAAGTGCGTGAACTGATAAAATAAGGCATGAAACGTTTTTTGCTCTTTCCCGCCTGCATGCTGGCGCTGTCACTCATGGCCCAACAGGACAAAAAGGTGACTCTGAGCGGCAGCATTCAGAGCGATATGCTGGTGCCACAGAGCGACGATGCCATCGGAGCCACAAAGCCCGAGGACTTCCTGACCAACACCTACGTGGACCTGCACTTACAACATCAAGACTTCGAGGCTGGAGCCCGTCTGGAATATCTGGAGCATCCACTGCCAGGCTTTGAGAACGACTTTGATGGCTGGGGTGTGCCCCACTACTACCTGAAAGGGCGCCTGTCGTGGGCCGAGCTCACGGTGGGCACTTTCTACGAGCAGTTCGGCTCGGGGTTCATTCTCCGCACCTACGAAGAGCGCTCGCTGGGCATCGATAATTCTCTGCTGGGCGGACGACTGGTGCTGAAGCCCACACAAGGCGTGACGCTGAAGGCCCTAGGCGGCAAGCAGCGCCGCTACTGGAAGCACAACGACGCATGGATCAGCGGCTCGGACTTGGAACTGACCGTGAGCGACTGGATTCCCTCCATGCAACAGAGCGGCACCACATTGACACTGGGAGGCTCGTGGGTGAATAAGCACGAAAGCCCCGACGATTTCTTTACCGTGGTGACTACCGACGACCCGGCCAACAACAGCACCATCTACAGCACCTACAAGCTGAACCTGCCACGTTATGTCAATGCCTGGGATGTCAGGGCCAGCCTGAACACAGGCAACCTGTCACTGCTGGCTGAGTATGCACAAAAGGGCGATGACCCCACTTTTGCCAACGGTTACATCTACAAGAAGGGAACCGCTGCCATGTTGTCGGGCAGCTATTCCAGAAAGGGGCTGAGCCTGCTGCTACAGGCTAAGCGCTCAGAGAACATGGCGTTCAAGAGCGACCGTGGAGTGATAGGCACCTCATCGGCCATCAACCACCTGCCCGCCTTCACCCAGGACCAGACCTACGCCCTGGCCGCCCTTTACCCCTACGCCACTCAGCTGGCCGACGGCGAATGGGCCTACCAGGCCGAAGTGGGCTACAACTTTAAGCGGAAGACGGCACTGGGCGGCAAGTATGGCATGAACTTGAAAGTGAACTACAGCTACGTGCGGGCCATTGACCGCCAGTTTGCTGACGGGCTGGAGCACACCTCCATCGCCGGCTCCTCGTTTTTCACTGGCACCAGTGCCTACACTTCGAAATTCTTCAAGTGGGGCGACCATACCTACTATCAGGATTTGGACATACAGCTGTCACGCAAGCTCTCGAAAGCCTTCAAGCTAAACTTGATGTACATGAACCAGCGCTATAACAAGACGCAGGTGGAAGGCCACGGCGGCATGATTCACAGCGACATCTTCGTGGCCGACGGCAAGTACCAGTTCAACCCGAAGACTACACTCCGCATGGAAGCGCAGTACCTGTCGACCAAGGACGACGAGGGTGACTGGGTGTTTGGCCTGGCCGAACTGTCACTGGCCCCACACTGGATGCTGACCGTAAGCGACATGTGGAACTGCGGTGACAGCGATACCTCCGTGTATGACGAGAATACCCACCACCACTACTATCAAGGGCTGGTAACCTACAACACAGGCTCTCATCGCCTGCAGGTTGGCTATGGCCGCACCCGCGCAGGCTACAACTGCTCGGGTGGCGTGTGCCGATGGATTCCCGCACAAAAAGGATTTACGCTCAGCTATAACTATAACTTCTAGCAGCAGCATCATGAGAAAGATGAACAGAATCATAACTTCAGGCATAGTGGGCTGCAGCTTGATGACAGCCTTGATGGCCTGTTCAAAGATAGACGAGAACGAACGCATGGAGCTGGTGAGCACTCAGGTGGTTCCCAATGAACCTGAAGAGGAAGTGGAGCTGCCCGACAGCCTGTACGATGCTCCCATTGAAGTGGTGGAGCGCCGTGTGCTCATTGAGGACCACACGGGCCAAAAATGCCCCAACTGCCCTGACGGCGCGCAGATTATTCGTGACCTGCAGCGCACCTATGGGGCACGCATAGTGCCCGTAGCCATACACTCGCAGATGCAGGGCATCATGGAGCCTGAAGGACTAGGCAACGAGCTGGGCAACACCTATTATAAAGCGTGGAACTTGGAGTTCAAGCCGGCCGGACTCATCAACCGCATCAGTGACGGCAGCAGCACCGTGCTTGACAAGACCATCTGGGCCATGGCTGTGCAGTTTATCATGAACAACAACACGCCAGACCCGCTAGACATTCGCATCAAGGCCCAGCAACAGAAGCTCGACCCCACGAAAGCCGATGTTGACGTGAAGGTCATAGCCACCGTGGACGGTGCTTCCGTGGACGGAAATCTGCAAGTGTGGATAACAGAAGACAACATCACAGCCCGCCAGGACAGCATGGGCGTCAGGTTGGACAACTACGTGCACAACCATGTGCTCAGGGCTGCCGTCAACGGCACCTGGGGTGAGATCATCAGCCTGAGAGGCACGGAAGGCAGCAACATTCGGGAATTCCACTACACTACAACCCTATTGCAAGGCTGGAAGGCTAAAGACTTGGACATCGTGGCCTTCGTCACTGACGAGTATAGTGGCGAGGTGGTGCAGGTAAACAAAGCTAAACTGAAAATAACAGAATAACAAAAAGACTATTTTATGAGGAAGATTTTTACGCTTATCACAGCCCTTTTCGCATTGACTGCAACTGGCTGGTCGCAGGAAGAAGGAGAAGAACTAGACCAGACATTCGTATTCACTGACATGGATGGCAATGTGCTACCCAACTACACAGCCATCAACGTGTCAACACTGAATGAGGAAGGAATGATGGTGGTGCCCGTCCTGGTGAAGAACCAGTCGGGGCAAAAAGCCGCCGTATCCATGTATGAGACGATCGACGGTCTGCCCAGCGGAAGCACTTGGCAGACATGTGCCTTCGGCAACTGTATGTATCTAGACCAAACGGGCTATTCATCGAAAAGCATCATGGATGCCGATTACTATGGAGGCATCCAAACCGAGTGGATTCCGGAAAAAGGAAAGTACGCCTGCTGGACAGCCGAGCTGCAGATTCGGGTGTTTAACATCGACAGGAAAGAAGTTTTCGGGATGGTTACAGAACAGCCCGGTTCCTTCATCATCGGCTATGGCCCCAAGCTGACCATCAACTTCGCCTACAATGACCTATCCAGCATCAGCACGACAGAGAGCGTCACCGGCATTCAGGGGACTTACAACCTACGCGGGCAACGCATGAAAAGCGCCATGAAGGGACTGAACATTATCAAACTGGCCAACGGAAAGACTATTAAACGAATCATCAAGTAACTACACAATTATGAAGAAGTCTTTACTTTCCCTGCTCTTGCTGGCAGCAGGAGCAGTGGGCACGCAAGCCCAACTACAGAAGATGCCTTGGCACGACGCTGCCAAGTCACAAGCACGCAGTGCACAACGAGCAACCATACAGCCCGGTGAAAACCAGGCTTGGTGGGGATATGTAGGCGCTGACGACCCATTGGAGGGAGTGGGTGTCAGCAGTGCCGAAACCTACGACTGCGCCATTTTCATTCCGGCCGACCATGACATCGCTGCAGGGAAGACAATCAAGGGCATCCGCTTTGCCATGCTGTCGAGCAACGTAAGCAATGTGAAGGTTTGGATTGCAGAGAGCCGCCCTACAAACATTACAAACGGAACAGTCAGGCTGACAAGCGTGCCTTCCACCAAATTGGTTACTGGCATCAACGACGTTGAGCTGTCCCAGCCCTATACCATAGGCCAAAAAGGAATATATGTCGGCTATACTTTCACCGTCACGAAACTGGTCAACACCAACGATGCCTATCCCGTAGCAATAACCGGCGAACCTGCACCAAACATGCTGTTGCTGCGCACATCGAAGAGCGTAACCAGCTGGCAGGACATCAACGACTACGGACGGCTATACCTGCAAGTGCTGCTGGAAGGAGACTTCCCCTATCAGAATGCTGCCAACGTGGGCACGATGGACGAGGTCGTTGTCGTACCCAACAGCTCTGCCAATATCCAGGTACCCATCACGAACATGGGACTGGCTGACATCAACAGCATCGACTATACTCTAGGCGAAAACGGTGAGGAGCAGCACGTAAACCTGCAGAAGCCCATCAGCTTCGGAGCAGCTGCCAAAGTGAACATCACAGTCAAGGCAGGCATTCCTGGCTCACAGAAGCAGAAGAAGGTAATCATCACCAAGGTGAACGGGCAGGCCAACGAGAGCGGAAATCACTATGGTGAATTCACGCTTTCTACTGTGACAAAAGAGGCCTTCCATGGCATTGCTGTGGAGGAGTATACAGGAACCACCTGCGGATGGTGCCCTCGCGGCCTGATCGGCATGGAGAAAATGCGCAAGGAATTTGGTGATGCTTTCGTCGGAATAGGCATCCACCGCTACACTTCATCACTGGCAAACGACGCCATGTACATCAGCACCTACAATCAGGTGAACTTCAGCGGTGCTCCTTCGGCACGCATCAACCGTGGCGAAGAGATTGACCCCTATGATGGCAGTGGCAACGGCGTGTTCTCTGATTTCCGAGCCGCACAAGCAGTTCCCACCAAGGTGGCCATCAATCTGAAAGGCCATTGGAACGAGGATTCTACACAGGTTGTGGCCAATGCCGAGATCGAAGCGCTGGTCAATGGCGATTATGCCATTGAGTATGTGCTCATTGCCGACAGCCTGACAGGAAAGACTAAGCCCTGGCAGCAGTATAACTTCTACAACTCGGCTTATGGAAACTATACCAATCCTAACCAGCTGCCTGAAGACATGGCATTCCTAGTGAATGAAGGAAAGCTCTACAACGACCAATATGTAGCCTACTACCCCATCTTCAATGATGTGGCCATCACCGTGGCCAAGCAGAACCAGACCACTGCCCCCGGTGCACTCAGCACTGGTCAGAAAGTAATGAACTCTTTCACGCTCGACATGCCCTCTGAAAGCGCAAGAAGCGAGCTGATTAATGCCATCACCAAGGAGCGTGTAGCTGTTGTGGCCTTGCTTATTGACAAGAATACAAAAAAAATAGCCAATGCAGCAAAATACTATGTAGACGGCTACACCGAACCACAACCTGAGCTCGCCTTGGCCGATGGCAAGTATTACTTGTACAACACGTCTGCCCAGAAGTTCTGGGGCTCTGGCAACAGCTGGGGCACTCAGGCTTCACTGGTTGACGAGGCCCAGTATGCAACGCTGGCCCAGCAGCCTGACGGCACTTACACCATGGAGACGATGGTGTCAAACGGCGGAACTAGCTATTACTTCGGTGGTGACTACATGGATGGCACCGCTATCCCCCTGACCTTGAACAAACAGGCTGACGGCACCTATACCATCGCCAATGCAGCGGGAGAGCTCTACGGATATGACGGCGCCAGTACCGTGCTAGGCAAGAATATTCAGGATGGACCTGCTGCACGCTGGGAAATTCTCACAGATGACGACATGCAGATTCGCTGGAATGCCAGCTTAGGCTCGGCCACAGCAGAAAAACCTGTTGACGCTACATTCTTAATTAAAGATGCTGGATTCGGACGCAACCGTCGCGACGCAGCTGATGTATGGACCATGGAAGCCAGCAACCAGAACCTAGGTGGCGGTGCTGACGGCTCGCATGCTAACGCTTGCGCTGAAAGCTATCACTCAACATTCACCCTATCGCAAGCTATTGAAAATGCTCCTAAGGGCGTCTACATGTTCACCGCACAGGGTTTCTACCGTCAGGACGGATCGGACAATGAAAACCTGCCCTACTTCTACATTAATGACGGCAAGTCACAGTTCCCCGTGAAGACGGGTTCTGAGAACAGCATGACTGATGCTGGCGTATCCTTCTTGAACGGACAATATACTGCAGAACCCATCTACATTGAACTAGCTGAAGCAGGAACCATCACCGTAGGAGCCAAGTTGGAGGAGAACACCAACCTGTGGTGCATCTGGGATAACTTCCAGTTGACCTACTATGGAGAAGATGCCAACATTAATGCTCTGCAGAACGCCGCCGTCATTGCCAAGCTGGAAGATCTTCGCAAGCAGGCAGAGGAACTGCTGGACCAGATAGACAACGCTGCTTTGAAGGCCGCCCTGGCTGAAGTTCTGGCTGCTACAGCGAACGTTACAGCCTCCTCAACACCCGACGAGGTGGCTGCTGCCATCGCCACGCTGGACGATGTGGTTGACAAGGCACAAGCCAATGTCATTGCCAAGGACGTGCTGGCAGCCATGAAGGCTGTAGTTGACGGAACCAACGTCTACACACAAGCAGCACTCGACGAGTACTACACACAGTGGAACGACAAATACATAGCCGGCACGCTGACCAAGGACGAAGCCTACGGACTGCAGAATCCTGACGTCGTCACTGGCTGGCACGCCGCCATCACGGTCGACGACTTCCTGCTCTCTGCCTGGGATACCAATCCCAACTTCGTAGATGCTCCTTACTACATCAATACTTGGAGCGTAGAGGGTGATAACGACGGTAGCAACTTCCACGTTCCCTTCTTCGAGTATTGGACCGGTGACAACCAGTCGCTGGGTGAGCGCACACTGACTGCCACGATGAATGGCCTGGAGGCTGGAGAATATCAGGTACAAGCATGGACGCGCGTTCGCATAAAGGATGGTGCCGAGGCTCCCACCTATGGAATCACGCTGCAGGTAAACGATGGCGAAGCCGTTGATGTCTGCGTCGGCGACAATATTGCTGGCACACCATTCTATCTGGGCATCTTTACTGCCAAGGGAAATGCCAGTGATGCTCTGAAGATTAAGTTTAACGTCACTTCGGATAACAATGTCAGCTGGCTGTCATTCAAGAACGTGACATGGACTCGTCTTGGTGAACTGAATGGCATTACTTGCATCAATGCTGACGAACAGAAAAACGCTATCTACAACCTGAACGGACAGAAGGTGCAGAAGGTGCAGAAAGGTCTCTACATCCAAAACGGCAAGAAGTTCGTGCAGAAGTAAATAACAATCGGAGCGATTATCCCATCTGCTCCATTTAACAAATCATACAACAATGCGGTGCTCTCACAATCCCTGTGGAGCGCCGCATTTCTAATGCTCCCACCTTCCATTTAACAAAAATTACAGAATTAAGAAAAAAAAACTTCGCAAAAGCTTGCACAGTTCAAAAAAACTCTGTACCTTTGCACCCGCAATTCAGAAATGATGCGCAACATGCTTCAGTAGCTCAGTTGGTTAGAGCACCTGACTGTTAATCAGGGGGTCG
>CAMNJH010000031.1 GCA_946541275.1 uncultured Prevotellaceae bacterium | reverse complement strand
TGGCCTGCTTCATGTATGGACCCAACAGCAACCAGTGGATGCAGGACAACCACGATGTGTGGAACAACTCCATGGATCTGGCTGGTATTCAGAATGGCGGTATCATTGGCTTTAAGTATTTCGGCTTTGGTGGCCTGGCTCAGGACACCAAGGGCTGTAAGGCTTTTGAGGGTACAAAAACGGGCAATGGCACATCTTTGACCCTGAACCTGACTCCTGGTGGACATGGGGCTTTTAAAATCCATGTGCTGCTTGATGACCCTTGGAAGGGTAAGGAGATAGCAACCTTCAATGTGCCCGCTGAAGCCAAGGGAGTGATAGATTGCGTTTCTGATGTCCCTGCTGTTGATGACCTCACGGGTAAGCATGCCATCTATCTTGTGGCCGACGGCCCCGAGGTTCAGCAGCCCCAACAGCCACAACGAGGACAATGGGGTGGTCGTGGACCTCAGCAGCCCCAGCGTCCGCAGGGACTGTTCGACCTCCACGGACTTGGATTTGGCAAGGCGGGTAAAGCCTGCGTGGCTCCTGTAGTGCCACAGGTTACCATTACCGCCGATGGCAAGGTGCTCAATTTGCCCACTACGCCTATCCGCTCTACCAACCAGAATGGCTACACCGATGCTACCCGCTATCAAGTGTATGCTCCGCTGAAGGCCAATACGAAGCTGGAGGCCAAGGCCAACAAGGCTGGCGTGGAATGCAAGGTGAGCCCCATTGTTGAGGGACGTGCCACCGTGAGTTGCACATACCAAGGCAAGACAAAAGTTTATCTGATCAACTAATTACCACCCCAAAGTGGGTACAGTTAAAAGAAATAACTGCGCAACCTTCGCAACCTTTGCAACAGGTCTGCGCACATTCCCTTAACTCCAAAAGTCAACGGCTTTTTCCAAGAAGTCGTTGACTTTTTAAATGCTCCCATTGACTTTTTGGTTTGAAACATTTTTGTAACACAATTGTTGCATTGGGCATTGAACATTACCCTGATGCCGCACAGGTTGCAGGCTAGTACCCCTTTTTATTTCAAGCGCGCCCGAAAGAAATGAAAAGTGGCATGCATTAAAAGGCTTGTATTTGCCACAAAGTAACATAAAGTTTTAAAAATGACAAAAACCATTGTATTTGCTGAAAAAAGAAAAGAATAAGAAACACATAGAATAGTGTATTTGCATAAAATGATATACCTTTGCAACGTCCAAACAAAACAAAAGTAGAATAAGATAGTTCTTCATAAGTTTAGTTGTTAGTTAGTAGTTGTTTTTGCTTCCAGCAGAGATTGCTTAAAGGCAAAATAGTTTTGGAACATTGTTAGTTATGGTAAAACTAATTATTAGCGGTCTGTCTGTATGAGAATATCGGCAGCCGCTTTTGTTTTGTTGCCTTTTTGTCCACTGTAATGGGGCCCAAAGTAAAAATAATGTCTCTTTTTGTTGGCTTATAGTTTTTTTTTCGTATCTTTGCAGTCCGAATACTAACTAGCATCGAATATTACCATAGCTATGAAACAGAAGTTAATTCTGATATTATCCTTTTTTGTGTCGTCATTACTGGTGAGTGCCCAGACGGCTCGTTTCATGCCTTCTGAAAGATTCTCCAGCAGCTTAATCTCTTCTCTTTGCCAGGATCAGCAGGGGTCCATCTGGATAGGTACCGACTATGGCCTGAACCGTTTTGACGGCTATGCATTCCAGACGTTCCTGCACGACGAGGCCGACAGCACCTCGCTGAAGTCGAACACCATAGTGTACCTGTTTTGCGACAACAAGGGCCAGGTATGGGTAGGCACTAACCAGGGCCTGGACCGCTTCGACCCAGCCACCGAGAGCTTTGTGCACTATACCTTCCCCAATGGTTATCAGCCCCGCGTAGGCTACATCATACAGCGCCGCAACGGTCAGCTGGTAGTAGGCACTGGTGGATATGGAACTTACGTCATTCATGAGGATAACATGCTGAAGCGCATGAATCTTGACGAGGTGGGCAGCTATCTGTCCCTGCTCTATGAAGATACAAAGGGGCGGCTGTGGGCTGCCGACTTTGCCGACAAGCTCTACCTGTACACCGATAACAAGGTGGAGGGCTTCTCCATGGCTGCGGGCAATCCCCGTGGGTTTATTGAGCAGGATGACGAGATGCTGGTGGTCTGCCAGCATGGAATCATGGCCTATCATGATGGTAAGATGACTGAGAGCGACGTGGACATGAGCTGTGTGGCCGATAAGGACATCATTTTCACGGAGATAGCCAGGAACAGCCAGGGCGATATTTATATAGGTACGCGCGGGAATGGCATTTACCGCCTGTCGTCCAGCCGGCCTCGCCGACTGGAGCCCGTTGACATACGTACTAGCGGCATTGACCTCAATACGGCCAGGGTGGTGAGCATGATGCTCGACAATCGTGGAAACCTGTGGATGGGATGCCAGCGCAAGGGCCTGGCCATGCTGCCTCAGCGTCCCGAGTCGTTCAGTAGTTGGAGCTTCGAGGGGCAGGGCATCCGCCTGGGGTCTACCATCTCTTCCGTCTGTGAGGGCGACAACGGCATCACTTGGTGCACCGTTCAGGGCGTGGGCGTCTATGGCTTCAACCGCCAAGGCCATGTGGTGGCCCATCCCAATGCCCCCGAGGCTGTGGAATTCATCTTCCGTGACCATCAGCAGCGCTACTGGATAGGCACTGATGACGGCCTCTTCAGCTATGACCCTCTGACGGGACACTACCAGCTGAAGGTGACTTTTGACTGCGACAAGTTCAACGACATGACCAGCGACGACGACGGGAATATTTATATTTCCACCTTCTCGCAGGGCTTCTGTGTTTATAATCCTGCCACGGGCTCGCTCCGTAATCACAACTATTTTGAGACCGACACCGTGAGGGGAAAGTTGTGCAACAACTGGGTGATGGGAATGTCAACCGACCACCAGGGATTGCTCTGGATGGCCACCTCGTGGGGCGTGGCATGTTTCGATCCGAAGAACGATGACTTCCGCTCGCAAGGTTGGGAATCACTGCTCAGTGGCACCATGTGCTTTGATGTGTGCGAGTTGCACAGCGGAGAATTGGCCGATGGGCGCCAGCTGGCCAACAACATTGTCATTGGCACTGAAGAGGGACTTTTCCTCTACGACAGGAAAAGCCGTAAGGTTGAGCGCTTCCCCAGCAGTGAGCAGCTGAACAACAAGGTGGTGAGCTATATTGTGCAGGATAACAATGGTGACATCTGGTGCTCTACCTCTGATGGCATCTGGCAGTATTCGCTCAGAAGCCACACCTTCATAGGCCATGTCAATGGCAATGGTCTGACGCAGCGCGAGTATATCTATGGAGTAGGCCTGCATACTGATGACGATGTCATCTACTTCGGGCAGAACGACGGTCTCACCGTCTTCTCGCCCAATGACATCAAGCAGAGCGTTCCCCAGCTTGACTCGTTGAAGCTGACCGCCATCCGCGTGGGTGACCAGCTTGTCAATTCGCGCACCGTCATCAACGGGGTGCAGGTCACTAAGAATGCCGTTTCCGAGAGCAATCAGTTCACGCTCAGCTATCTGGACCACACCATCCAGCTAGCCTTCTCCCAGTTCAATTTCGACAACCCGATGAACATGGTGCTGGAGTACAGCATCAACAACGGCCCTTGGATTCGCAATCCCGAAGGAAAGAACGATTTCACCCTGGGCCACCTGCAGCCAGGCACCTACAAGATAAAAGTGAGGGCAGAGCAGTCGGGCGAGTACACACCCGAGTCGGAGGTCACCGTCACGGTGAAATCTCCTTGGTATGCCACTACGCTGGCCTATATCATCTATGCGCTCATCGCCCTGGCCATCCTGGCCCTTGTGGCATTGTTGTGGAGGCGGCGAATGCGTGAACGTCTGGACGAGGACAAGATGAAGTTCCTCATCAATGCCACGCACGACATCCGCTCACCGCTGACGCTCATCATGAGCCCGCTGGACAAGATGAAGCGGTTGCTGGCCGACAACGACTCACCCGAGCTGCACGAGTCCTTGAACACCATTGACCACAACGCCAAGCGAATACTCAACCTGGTGAACCAGATTCTTGACGTGCGAAAGATTGACAAGCAGCAGATGCACCTGCATTGTCAGCAGACCGACCTGATTGACTTCTCCAAGGGCATTTGCAAGATGTTCGAGTACAACGCGCAGGAGCGCAAGATACAGTTTATCCTTGAGCACGACGGACTGGACAAGCTCGACGTGTGGATTGACCGCAACCAGTTTGACAAAGTCATCACCAACCTACTGTCGAATGCCTTTAAGTACAATCAGGATGGCGGCGATGTGAAGCTGCGCCTGTCGGCTACGGATTCTGAGGCTCAGCTGCAGGTTATCGACAGCGGCGTAGGCCTGGAGGATGACAATCTGAAGCACATCTTTGACCGTTTCTATCAGGGTGCCAACACCCGCCGGCTGAAGATAAACGGCACGGGCATTGGGCTCAACCTGTGCAAGATGATTGTCGACATGCACCACGGAACTATTGATGCCCACAACCGCACTGATGCCACGGGCTCGGTGTTTACCGTGCGCCTGCCGCTGGGCAATAGCCATTTGAGGCCCGAGGAGATTGACACCTCGGCACCTGAGCCCACAACAGTGTCCGTGGGAGCACCAGCTCCATCGTCATCGTCAAGGCACCGTGTGCTGATCGTTGATGATGATCTGGAAATAGGGAAGTATATCTCCACTGAGCTAGGCCGTTACTACAAATTCAGCATTTGCACCAATGGCAAGGAGGCCATGAAGGAACTGCTCACCAACGAATACGACGCTGTGGTGAGCGATGTGATGATGCCTGAGATGGATGGCTTCACCATGCTGCGCATGATCAAGTCGAATCTCAACCTCTCGCATCTGCCAGTGGTGATGCTGACGTCGAAATCCGATGTGGCCAACCGTCTGGAGGGCCTGGAGCGCGGTGCCGATGCCTTCCTGGCCAAGCCCTTCGTCATGGAGGAGCTGCACATGGTCATTGAGAACCTGATTCAGAGCCGCCTCCGCCTGAAGGGCAAGTTCTCAGGTGCACAGCAGCAGGCCGACAAGCTGGAAATCATTGAGGTGAAAGGCAATGATGAGGTGCTGATGGAACGCATCATGAAGGCCATCAACAAGAACCTGTCTGACAGCGACTTCAATGTGGAGATGCTGTCGCAGGAGGTGGGTATCAGCCGTGCCCAGCTGCACCGCAAGATGAAGGAGATGACGGGCCTCTCCACCAGCGAGTTTATCCGCAATATCCGTCTGGAGCAGGCTGCACGTCTGTTGAAGGAGCAGAAAATCAATGTGACGCAGGTGGCCTATACCGTTGGCTTCTCGAACCTGGCTCACTTCTCCACCATCTTCCGCAAGCAGTTTGGCCTGGCTCCCTCCGAGTATGCCGAGCAAGAATAGCCTTTTAGTTACGGCATGAGGCGTAGGTGGTTGTATCTGCTGGCTACATTCCTGTTCACGGTGGTGCTCTTCATCGTGGCCAAGGCCGTGTTCATGCTGGCCAATGCCGCCGGTCATGATGTGGTTGTCGCTGACTTTTTCAGCGTCGTAGGTCATGGGCTGACACTCGATTTTTCCACTGCGCTCTATGTGCTCGTCGTACCCTTCCTGGCGTGTCTGCTTTCCGTGTGGCTCCCTGTGCCACGATGGGTGCTCTCCGTCTATAATGGCATCATCGCCGTGGCTTTTGCCCTGGCCTTTGTGGCTGACACCAGCCTCTATCCCTTCTGGGGCTTCAAGCTCGATGCCTCGTGCCTGCAGTATTTGTCACAGCCAGAGGGCCTGACGCAGAGCGTCAGCCTGGGTTATCTGCTGCTGCGCCTGCTGGCCCTGCTGCTTGTGGCGGTAATCATCTACCTGGGCTATAGCCTGGCGCTTCGCCTGATGCCCGTTCAGCCAGTGCCCGTCCGTCGTAGGAAGCTGGTGAAAACTCTGGTCTATGTCCTGCTGTTGCCCTTGATGGTTATTGGCATTCGGGGTGGGCTAGGGGAGTCGACCACAAATATCGGCCAGGTGTACTATTCGCAGAACCAGTTTCTCAACCATTCGGCTGTCAACCCCGTGTTCAGCTTCCTCTATTCCCTGAGTCACCAGTTGGGCGACCTGTCGGAATATGATTTCTTCAGTGATGACGAGTGCCGTCAGCTGACTGCCAACGTCTATACCACGGAGAGCCTGGACTCCGATACGCTGCTCACCACGACGCGCCCCAATGTAGTGGTGATTCTGCTGGAGAGCGCCGGCGAGGAGTTTGCCAGCGCCATGCCCCGTTTGCAGCAGCTGAAGAAGCAGGGCGTCAACTTTTCCCGCTGTTACGGAAACAGCTGGCGAACCGACCGTGGCACCGTCTGCGCCCTGAGTGGCTATCCCTCCTTCCCCACCGTGTCGGTGATGAAGATGCCGCAGAAGAGCCGCACCCTGCCGGGCATAGCTCTAAAGCTGAAAGAGCAAGGCTATCGGACCAGCTACCTGTATGGCGGCGACATCAACTTCACCAACATGCGCAGTTACCTGGTGGCTTCGGGATGGGAGCAGCTCGTCAGCCAGGATGACTTCACCTCAGCCGAGTGCCACAGCGCCCAGTGGGGAGTGCGCGATGACATTACTTTCCAGACCCTTTTCCAGAACATTCAGGAAGGCGCCCGCTCCGGCCAACCCTTCCTCTATGGCTATAGCACCCTGTCCAGCCATGAGCCATGGGACGTTCCCACTAGAAAACTTGATGACGAGGTGTTCAATGCCTTTGCCTATCTGGATGACTGCCTGGCTGATTTCGTAGAGCGCCTGCGCGCCACCCCGGCCTGGGACAACCTGCTCCTGGTGCTCACCGCCGATCATGGCATCAACTACAAGCAGATAGACCAGTCCACGCCCCTGCAGAAGAACCATATCCCCATGCTGTGGCTGGGCGGCGCCGTACGTGAACCCCGCGAGGTCAGCCTGCTCTGTAACCAGAGTGACCTGGCGGCCACCCTGCTCGGGCAGATGCGGCTACCTCATGATGACTTTGCCTTCAGCCGCGACGTGCTTTCGCAAAGCTACGTTTATCCTACTGCAGTACACAATTATAATAATGCTCAGTGGATGGCCGATTCCACGGGCCATGTGCTCTACGATTTCACCGCCCGGCGCACCATTGTGCAAGAGGGAACCGACGTGGAGCGACTGCTGCGCGTCAGCAAAGCCATGCTCCAGCTGACCATTCAAGACTTGAAAAATCGCTGATGACACGTGGCCGAAACAATCTGCAACAAATAGTTAACTCCGTCTGATGCAAAAACAGTATCTTTGCATCTCATTATTCTTTAATCTATTCTTAGCAATGTTTAGAAACATCATGACGGTGGCTGCCCTGATGCTGTGCTTGCAGGGTGCCATGGCAGAAGAAAAACGCTTCAACAGTCCCGACGGGCAGATTGAGGTAGTGGTAAACGATGCTGACGGGCGGCCCACCTACCAGGTGAGCCTGGGGGGACAGGTTTTCCTGCAACCCTCGCCACTGGGGCTGAAAGTGAACATTGACGACATGACGCAGGGACTCAAGCTGAAGGACTGCGAAGTGCAGACCGTCACTGACGATTACAGCCTGAAAACCATCAAGCAAAGCTCCGTTCACTATGAGGCTACCGAGGCAGTGTGCCATTTTGAGAAGAATGGCCGCCAGTTGCTCGACATTATCTTCCGTGTCAGCAACCGTGACGTGGCTTATCGCTACAAAATCTATCCCAAGCGCGACACCCGTGTGGCCGTCGTCGAGGGCGAGGCCTCATCCTTCGTTTTCCCTGAAGGAACAACCACCTTTCTCTGCCCCCAGTCGAAGCCGATGACGGGATTCGCCCGCACGGCCCCCAGTTATGAGACCAGCTACACGCTTGACGATGCCATGGGCAAGAATGGCTGGGGCGAGGGCTACACCTTCCCCTGTCTGTTCCGCGCACCCGGCGGCTGGCTGCTGGTCAGCGAGACGGGCACCGATGGAGGCTACGTGGGATGCCGGCTGCTCTGCGACGGAGGGGCACACTATCGCATCGGCTTCCCCCAGGCAGGCGAGATGAACGGCGTGGGCTCCACCTCGGCTGCTGTCAGCCTGCCTGCACTGACGCCCTGGCGCACCATCACGCTGGGCACCACGCTGGCTCCCATTGTAGAGAGCACCGTGGCCAACGACTTGGTGCAGCCCAAGTACAAAGCCTCGCGCAACTATACTTACGGCAAGGGCTCCTGGTCGTGGATTATCGGCATGGACAGCAGCTGCAACTTCGACGAGCAGAAACGCTACATCGACTTCTCGGCTGCCATGGGCTTCCGCTCCGTGCTCATCGATGCTTTCTGGGATAGGCAGATTGGCTATGAGCGAATGGCCGAGCTGGCCCGCTATGGCCGCGAGAAGGGAGTGGGCATCTTCCTGTGGTACAACTCCAATGGCACATGGAACGATGCTCCGCAGACGCCCATCGGCAAGATGGACCGCTCAGCCGTGCGTCGTCAGGAGATGGCCTGGATGCAGCAGAACGGAATACTGGGCATCAAGGTGGATTTCTTTGGCAGCGACAAGCAGCCCATGATGCAGCTCTATGAAGACATACTGACCGATGCCAATGACTTCGGCCTCCAGGTCATTTTCCATGGATGTACCCTGCCGCGCGGTTGGGAGCGCATGTTCCCCAACTACGTGGCCTCTGAGGCTGTGCTGGCCTCTGAGAACCTGCACTTCGGCCAAGGCGCCTGTGATGCTGAGGCCCGCAATGCCGCCACACACACCTTCATCCGCAATACCGTTGGCTCCATGGACTTCGGTGGCTCCACGCTGAACAAGCGCTACAGTGCCGACAATCAGCACGGCACCTATCGCCGCACCAGCGATGTCTATGCGCTGGCAACGGCCGTGCTCTTCCAGAGCAGTGTGCAGCACTTTGCCATGGCTCCCGGTAACCTGACCGACGCACCCGCCTGGGCTGTCGATTTTATGAAGCAGGTACCCACCACGTGGGACGAGGTCCGATTGCTTGACGGCTATCCTGGCCGCTATGTCATCATGGCCCGCCGCTGTGGCTCCACTTGGTACGTGGCGGGTATCAATGCCGAGGAGCAGCCCGTGAAAACCACGCTGACACTGCCCATGTTTGTCAAGGGCACCCAGCTCTCGGTCTATGCCGACGATGCCCAGCTGCAGGGCGGTCTGCGCCAGGTGGTGCAGAACAAGAAGCAACAGCTGACTGTCACCATCCCTCAGAATGGAGGCCTCGTAGTGGTGGGTGAGCAGTAGCGCTCAGGCTGCTGTACCCCATATTATTTGTGAATAGAATGTTCTTTCATCCCTTCACCTTGGCGTGAACTGTCTGGTTGACAGACGCTTATGGTGAAGGGTTTTGTGCGCCTGTTCCCGTGGCCACCCAATAGGTTCGGGGCAAGGCGACTATTCTGTTGTTTGGGCTCATATTACAAAAAATGGTGGCTGGATACGGGAAAAGGAAGCCGCCATTTTTTCATGGGGGGCCGACTTTTTTCCGTGGGAGGCCGACTTTTTTCCATGGGAGGCCGCCGCATAAAAAAAGGTGGCGGTCAAAAATAGAAGAAAGACTTCTCCCTCCGCAGCTAAAGGCATTTTGCTCTTTTTCCTAGGCCTTTCTAAGTCTTTCTAGGAATTCCTATGCCTTCCTATTGCCATCACAAAGCCAACCCTTCACTGTAAGCGTCAGTAAAACAATGGGTTACTGTGAAGTGAAGGGTTGGGCGAAAAATGGTTACAATGTATGTTGAAAAGAGCTACCTTACTTCTCGCTCTTCTCGAAGGCAAAGCTGTCAACGTCAACGTAGCCGCCCAGTTTCTTGGTGGCATAGTTGAAAATGGCAAACTTGGAGCCCATGAAGAAGCGGCGGTAGTCGAAAATCATCTTGTAGGCTTTGCTGCCGATGGGCTGCCACTGCTGTCCGTCAAGGCTATAGAAGAAGGTGGCCACATCCTTTCCCACACGGAAGTCGCCGTCCAGCCGGAGGCTGATGCTGTTGGTGCCGCGTGGCAGCTCCACGCTCTCCTTCATCTGCTCGTCCACGTTCTCCACGGCCTTCTCACGGTCAGTCAGCTTCACACGTTGCTCACTCATCTCCAGCACGGTTTTCTTTCCGTCCTTTTTAATGGTCAGCACGCCGCTGTCGCCGTTGAAGGCACTCAGTCCGGCGCGGTCGCCGTCCTTCATGTGCGAGATGTCCAGCTTCACCACGCCGCTGCACGTGGGACCTTCCATGCGTTGCGTCAGCGTGTTGGGCGCCAGGTACAGGTTTTCAACCACACGACAAGTCTTCAGTCGCAGGAACCCAGGCCTCTCGGCAAGGCTCCATGCCTGGTCCACCGGATTGTGGTTCCACTGCCAGTGCAGGCCCAGCCGCTGTTGGTCGAAGTCGTCACTGCAAACGATGTCGGCTGCGGGCTGTCCGCTCTTGTAGGGGCGCACGAAGGCGGGCACATGGCCCTCTTCATCGCCAATCATGGGCCATCCGTCAATCCAGCGCACGGGCGACAGCGTCAGCACGCGACCCACGCCACCGCGGTCCTGGAAGATAATGCCGTACCAGTCGCCCTCTGCAGTGTCAACGATGGTTCCCTGTCCCACGTAGGGAAATCCGCCAAAGTCACTCTCCAGTATGACGTGCTTCTCGTAGGGGCCTTCTATTCGGTCGGCCCTGTAGCACACCTCGCGGCGATGGCGCCCAGGGGCATAGACATGACTAATCATGAGCAGGTAGTATTTGCCGTTGTGCTTGATCATGCGCGAACCCTCCAGCAGACCGCGCTCATCGGCCTCGCGCTTGAAAATCTGGCGGTGTGAGCCTTCTATGGCGTCGCTGAGGTCGGATTTCAGCTCCATCATCTCGCCTGTTCCGTAGATGACATAGACGCGGCCGTCGTCATCGAAGAACAACGAGCAGTCGTGGAAGTGGCGCATACGCGACACCAGCTCCCAGGGACCCTCGGCTTTCTCAGCCGAGAAGATGTAGGTCTGTCCCATGGGGCCACCCTCGTTGGGTGCTAGCAGGGCATAGAAGCGGCCGTTGTGGTATTTCAGTGATGTGGCCCACTGCCCTCGACCGTAAACGGTGCCCTCCTGCATGTCGTACTTGGGCGAGTCGGTCAGTCGGTCAAAGACGTAGCTCACTGTCTGCCAGTTCTTCAGGTCTTTCGACGCCATGATGGGTGCACCCGGCATCAGGTGCATGGTCGTGGTGACCAGATAGAACGTGTCACCCACGCGAATGACGTCAGGGTCGGGCACGTCGGCCCACAGCATGGGGTTCTGGATTTTCTCCGTTGGCGTTTGTGCGTTGCCGGCCAGTGTCAGCAGGAACAGCGTTGAAAAAAGTAGAAAGCGTTTCATGTGATGATAGTATTTATTTCCTTCGTGCTGCAAAGATAATCATTCGTTTCCATATAGGCATAGATGATTGTCTCATAAGTTATTTTTTTTGTAGAGCAGGGGCGTAAATCATGTTTTTTTGAAGGAAAAAGGCTGAAAAGCTTGTCGTTCTCCTAGCTTCTTCGTAACTTTGCAGCATGACAACGTTACTACGAACTACTCTACTGGCCCTCTTTGTGGCATTCTCGGTGGCTTGCGCAGCCCAGACCTTCTCGCCCGAACGCTCAGGCGGCGTTTATTATGCCTATCCCGTGGTGTCGTCGCAGCGAATCGACATCCCTGCTGGCTACGAACCTTTCTATATCTCACATTACGGGCGCCACGGTTCACGCTGGCTTCCCAGTGAAGAACGCTACGCCTGGGTGATGGAGCAGTTCAGCCATGATGAGAACCTGACGCCCCTGGGGCGCGACGTGAAGAGGCGTCTCAAGAAGATTTGCCGCAATGCCAAGGGAAACGGAGGTCAGCTGACCCCACTGGGAGCAAGCCAGCACCGCCAGATAGCCCGGCGTATGGCAGTCAACTATCCAGAGGTGTTCAGTGGGGAAGACACAAGATTATTGGCACGTTCGAGTACCGTTCCCCGCTGCAGGGCCTCCATGCTGGCCTTTTGCGATGAACTGAAAAAGCGGGCTCAGCTCAGCGGGCAGTCGGCCGCTTTCCCTGTAGAGACCGATGCCAGCTTCATGCACTATATAAATAATGAGACGCCCGAGTTGAATGCGCTCAAGGCCAGCACGAAGCGCCTGCCCGGCGTAAGCCCTGACCGCTTCATCAGTTCGCTGTTTCGTGAGTCGCCCTATCAGGACGATGCATCGACGGCACTCTACCTGCTCAGCGAGTTGCACACCATTGCCAGCGACATGCAGGACATTCCGCTGCGCATGAGTCTTTGGGATATCTTCACCCCCGAGGAGATGCAGGCCGCCCACGATGCCAACAACGAGCGCATGACCATCTGCAATGGCGACACTGCAGCCAACGATGGTATAGCCGCCCGTGCGAGCATCGCCCTCTGGAAGAATATTGAGGAGGAGGCCGACCGGATGATTGCCAGTGGCGGCCATGGCGCTTCGCTGCGCTTTGGCCACGACACCGCCCTCTACCGCCTGCTCACTCTGCTTCAGCTACAGTTGCCCGGCTCGGGCATGGAAGACATTGTCCCCATGGCGGCTAATCTGCAGATGGTGTTTCTTAGAGTGTCAGGAGGTGAGAGAATAGTCCTGGATGATGAGCGTGTGCTAGTGGCTTTTCTTCTCAATGAGAAACCTGCAGCATTAACTCACCTCTCGCCTCTTCCCACTCACCACTTCCCTCTATACCCCTGGTCGTCCGTGAAGGAAGGGCTGGCCCGACGCATCCATCAGTTGGAACACCTGCGGCAGCTTTCAGCACTGAATACCATGGTGGGCACCGACCAGGCAAACACCCACACGGCAGGGCTCTTTGGCAAGGGGAGCGAGGAAAAGGGTCAGACGCTGCCCGCCGTCCTCGTACCCAATGGCCAGACTTTCTGGACCCCACAGACGCAGGACACCGAGCGCAAGTGTGTGGCTCCCTATTATTACCGTGACACCCTGTTCCAAGGCATCAGGGCCAGCCACTGGCTGGTGGGCGGCTGCACTCAGGACTATGGCTCCTTTACTATTTCTGCCAGTAGGGACCGTGCTGTCGCTCTGGACGGGCCGAAGGGGACGCGCTTCAGCCATTCCGATGAGACCTCCCATCCCTATTACTATGCAGTCGGACTGCCCGACGAGCAGCTCCGCTTGGAGCTGACAGCGCTGAGCCACTCAGCCATCCTGCGCATCATCCCACAGACCGATGGCCCCGTCAGTATCACGGTTCGTGCCAACAGCGACGAGCAGGAAGGCGGTGTGGAATTGTTGCCCCAGGCATCGTCAGCAGGAGGGCAGGGCGGCATGGTCTATGGCTATAATCCCGTGCATCGCATCTATCAGGGCTGGGGCGAGCGTGCCGGTTTCAGCGGTCATCTTGTGGCGCAGTTCAGTCAGCCCCTGCTCTCATCATCCAGCGCTGGCCAGGCAGCTGTCGTGCTGACCTTCGACGGCCACAAGGCTCAGCCCATTGAGCTACGCTTGGCCACCTCGTTCACCAGTCGTGAGGGCGCCCTGGCCAATCTTCATGCCGAGGCTCTGCGGCTCACCTTCGGGCAGATGGAGCAGCAGTGCATGAACCGCTGGGTGGACCGTCTGCATACAATCGACGTGGACGATGCTGATACCACCCGCGTGGACCAGTTCTATGGCGCCCTCTACCGGGCTTCCTTCCTGCCCCGCGAGATGAGCGACTGCGACGGCAGCTATCCGCTGTTTGCCTCAGGTGCGACTGCTCATGGCAAAGCGAAGCGCTATGGCGATTTCTCCATGTGGGACACTTATCGCGCCCTCCATCCGCTGCTCAATATTATAGCGCCCGAGGAGTCAGGGCAAATGATGCAGTCGCTGGTGGGCATGGCTCAGGAGGGCGGTTGGCTGCCCATCTTCCCTTGTTGGAACAGCTATACCGCCGCCATGATTGGCGATCATTGTACATCGGTGCTGGCCGATGCCTATGTGAAAGGCATTACTGGTTTCGACGCCCATGAGGCCTACCAAGCCATGCGCCAGAACGCTTTCTGTCAGCCTGCCACCTTCGTGGAATATCAGAACGGCATGGGCCGCAGGGCGCTTGGCAGCTATATGAAGTATGGCTACATTCCGCTCGAGGACTCGGTGAAAGAGGCCTTCCACCAGCAGGAACAGACCAGCCGCACGTTGGAATACGCCTATGACGACTTCTGCGTGGCACAGATGGCAGGCCGGCTGCTGGCCGCTGATGCCTCGGTGCTCACGGCCGACCAGCGCTCTGAGCTGCAGGCTGACCAGCAATTACTGACGCAGCGCTCGGAGAACTGGCGCAACGTCATCAACCCACTGACGGGCTATGCCGATGGGCGCCATGCCAACGGCTCATGGGAAGGCAACACCGACCTGGTGCACCGCCAGCCCTATATCACCGAGGGTGCCACCTGCCACTATACCTGGTACGTGCCGCATAACGTGGGTGGCCTGATAGCCCTGATGGGTGGCGAGAAAAGCTTCTGTCAGAAGCTGGACTCCATGTTTTCTGAGGGGCGCTACTGGCATGGCAATGAGCCCTGTCATCAGGTGGCGTGGCTCTATTCACTGGCCGGGCACCCTGAGAAGACACAGCAACGCATAGACCATATCCTGCGCACTGAATATAATGACAGCCCGGGCGGACTGAGCGGAAATGACGACGCCGGCCAGATGTCGGCCTGGCAGGTCTTCGCTTCCATGGGCTTCTATCCTGTGTGTCCCGCCACGACGCAGTATGTGCTGGGTGGAGCGCAGTTCCGTCAGGTCACACTCAATCCTCCCGGCCAGCAGCCCTTCACCATCCGTCGCTCGCCCGATGGTCACTATCGGCTGAACGGCCAGCCCCTGCACAGCTATACCATCACCCATGCTGATTTGCTGGGTGGAGGCGAGCTGCAGTTGCCATCGTGCGCTCAGCAGCCCTGAAGCGTGCAGCTTTTGTGGCATTTCATATTTTTTTGAGAATATTTTGAGGATATTTGACCTTTTCTTAGTACCTTTGCAGCCAAATAGCGAAAGTAAGGAAAAGAAGGGGGCGCAGGCTGACCGCGTGCGCTCATTATCAATTAATAAAAGCATAATATTTGAATAGTTATGGCCTATTTTTTTTCATCAGAGTCTGTGTCGGAGGGACATCCCGACAAGGTAGCCGATCAAATCAGTGACGCAATACTAGACCAGTTCCTGGCTTACGACGAGCATGCCCGCGTGGCTTGCGAGACCTTTGTCACCACAGGTCAGGTGGTCATCATGGGCGAGGTGCGCAGCGAGGTGTACATCGACCTGCAGACCATTGCCCGCAATACCATCAAGAAGATTGGCTATACGAAGGCTGAGTATCAGTTCGACGGCAACTCCTGCGGCATTCTCACAGCCATTCATGAGCAGAGCTCCGACATCAACCAGGGCGTTGACCGCGCTGACGAGGATGAGCAGGGCGCTGGCGACCAGGGTATGATGTTCGGCTATGCAACCAACGAGACGGACAGCCTGATGCCTGTCTCTCTGGACTTGGCCCATCTCATCATGCGCACGCTGGCCGACATCCGCAAGGAAGGCCAGATGATGACCTATCTGCGGCCCGATGCCAAGAGCCAGGTCACCGTGGAATATAGTGATGAGGGCATTCCCCAGCGCATTGATACCATTGTGGTGTCAACGCAGCACGACGAGTTTGACGAGGACGAGAAGATGCTGAAGCAGATTCGCCACGATGTCATCAACATCCTCATCCCACGGGTGAAGGAGCAAATACACAGCCAGAAAGTGCTGGCCCTCTTTGGCGACGACATCAAGTACTATGTGAACCCTACGGGCAAGTTCGTCATTGGTGGCCCCCACGGCGACACAGGTCTTACTGGACGCAAGATTATCGTTGACACCTACGGAGGAAAGGGTGCCCATGGCGGCGGAGCCTTCAGCGGGAAGGACTCTTCAAAGGTGGACCGCTCGGCAGCCTATGCCGCCCGCCACATTGCCAAGAACATGGTGGCAGCAGGCGTGGCCGACGAGATGCTGGTGCAGGTGGCCTATGCCATCGGCGTGGCCAAGCCCATGAATATCTATGTGAATACCTATGGGCGCAAGCATGTGCAGATGACCGACGGTGAGATAGCCCAGAAGATAGAGAAACTGTTCGACCTGCGACCCAAGGCCATTGAGCGCTCACTGAAGTTGCGCCAGCCCATGTACCTGGAGACGGCAGCCTATGGCCACATGGGCCGTAAGCCTGAGGTGGTGAAGAAAACATTCACCAGCCATTACCATGAGACGAAGACCATTGACGTGGAGCTCTTCACCTGGGAAAAACTGGACCGCGTGGATGATATTAAACGCGAGTTCGGACTGTAAAGAGACGAGGGAAGGATGGAGGAAAGCGAAGGAACACTGTTGTTGCTTGACTCGCTGACAGCCGATTCTGCCTGTGGCAATCCCTTTGCCACTGGTCTCCCACCAACTGCTGATTCGGTTGCGTCGAAGAGCGGCATGCCTTTCGGTGTGGCCCTGTCTGAACAGGGGGAACGGGGAGACAACCGGCCCTACAGCATGCGCAATGACAATGCGCTCACCATCCTACTCCTGCTGTCCTTCATCCTGACCGTCGTGGCGGTGGCCCGCTCAAAGCAGACCATCGTGAGGGATGTCAAGCACTTCTTCAGGGGCAGCCGCGAAGACGACCGCGACTTCCAGTTCCGCCTGTCACGTTTCTTCTCCCTGATGGCGCTGCTGAATTGCGTCATGCTGGCTGTGAGTACTGGTGCTTTTGCTGAGCAACTGCCTTTTTATGACGTAGCCATGGCTGAGACCCAATTCGAAGGGAGCCAGATGTTGTTAGTGGGAATACTGTTTTTGCTATTCATCGCATATTTCCTAGTGAAATGGATGGCTTATTCTGTCGTTAACTCAGTATTCTTTGGAAATAAAAAAAACTTACAATGGTCGCAGGCCTTTGTGGTAGTTACTGCACTAGAGGGTATCTTGATAATCCCCCTGGTGCTGTTGCTCATTTACTTTGACCTTTCCGTAAAAAGCGCCCTGATTTATTTCATTTCTGTTCTCTTTTTGAACAAAATACTGTCTATTTATAAAGGATGGAACATCTTTTTTCGGCAAAACGGGCGTTATTTGCAATTTTTTTTGTACTTTTGCGCCCTTGAAATAGCGCCACTTCTTGCTTTTGGCGGTTTGTGGCTGAAAGTCGTCAATTTTTTGAGAATAAATTTTTAGAACAAAAAGAGAAATGATAAAAAAGATTTTGGTTTCGCAGCCTAAGCCAGCGAGCGAGAAGTCACCTTACTTCGATATTGCCGAGCGTTTTGGGGTAGATTTGGTTTTTCGCCCATTCATCAAGGTTGAAGGTCTGACAGCCCGTGAGTTTCGCACCCAGAAGGTGAATATCCTGGACTATACCGCGATTGTTTTCACCTCGCGCCATGCCATCGACCATTTCTTTACGCTAGCCAAGGAACTGCGTGTCACTATCCCTGAGGACATGAAGTACTTCTGCGTTACTGAAACCATTGCTCTCTATATTCAGAAGTATGTGCAGTATCGAAAGCGCAAGGTGTTCTTCGGAGCAACGGGTCGCGTTGATGATTTGCTGCCTTCCATGGTGAAGCACAAGTCAGAAAAATACCTGGTACCCATGAGCGATGTGCACAATGACTCGCTGACGCAGTTGCTCGACTCGAAGAAGCTGGTTCACAAGGAGTGTGTGATGTATAAGACCGTGAGCAATGACTTCACGCAGGAGGAGGTTGACACGTTCGACTACGACATGCTGGTTTTCTTCAGCCCCTCAGGCATTGAGTCGCTGATGAAGAATTTCCCCAACTTCGACCAGGGGAAGGTAGCTGTGGCCACCTTCGGTCCTGCCACTGCCAAGGCAGCCCACGATGCAGGCTTGCGACTGGACTTGGAAGCCCCCACCGAGAAATATCCATCGATGACGGGAGCCCTGCAGCATTTTTTGCTGATGCAAGATGAAGATTGACGGTTTTTCTTTTACCCAAAAAGAACGAATGGCTAGTCGGAAGGCAATCGACGAGCTGTTCACTGGAAGTAGCAGCCACTCTTTGGCTGCTTTTCCTGTTAGGGCCGTCTATTCCCTGAAGCCTTCTCCTGCTGCTGATGCCGCTCCCGTTCAAGTGCTCATCTCGGTGTCAAAGCGCCACTTCAAGCATGCCGTCGACCGCAATCGTGTGAAGCGTCAGCTGCGCGAGGCCTATCGCCTGCACAAGCATCCGCTCTGTAAGGCTGTTCCTGAAGGGCAGCAGCTGTATGTTGCCTTCATCTGGCTCTCTGATGACCACATGCCCACAGCCAATCTGGAAGGACGCATGGTGGGTCTGCTGAAGCGTATTTCTAGCCGCCTTGGCTACACTGCTAAGCATCATTCCGCACAAGTAACCGACTAAAATCTTACAGCCCGTGAAACAACTCTGGCGCATCCTCTGCTGGCCATTGAAGTGGCTGCTGCTGTTACCCATCCTGTTCTATCAGCACTTCATCACCCCCTACACACCGCCCTCGTGCCGGTTCACACCCACCTGCTCCCAGTATGCACGTGAGGCCATACAGAAGTACGGGCCTTTCAAGGGGCTCTATCTGGCCGTGCGCAGACTGTTGCGCTGCCACCCCTGGGGCGGCTCGGGCTATGACCCCGTTCCGTGAAAGGCAAAAACAAAACAATATATTTGGTTTTTCGCTGACTAATTCGTAACTTTGCACACTCAAAACAGACACACAATAAATAATATAGTAAGAATCGATGAGAAAGAACTTTGTTGAAGAACTCCGCTGGCGCGGAATGCTGGCTCAGATCATGCCAGGTACGGAAGAACTATTGCAAAAGGAAATGGTGACGGCCTATCTGGGCACTGACCCCACCGCCGACTCGCTCCACATAGGTCATCTGTGCGGCATCATGATGCTGCGCCACTTGCAGCGCTGCGGCCACAGACCCATCATCCTTGTTGGAGGTGCTACGGGCATGATAGGCGACCCCAGCGGAAAAAGCCAGGAGCGCAATCTGCTCAACGACGAGACGTTGCGCCACAACCAGGAGTGCATCAAGGCCCAGGTGGCCAAGTTCCTTGACTTTGAGGCCGAGGGCGAGAACGCTGCGCTGATGGTGAACAACTATGACTGGATGAAGAACTTCACATTCCTCGACTTTGCACGCGAGGTGGGCAAGCACATCACCGTGAACTACATGATGGCCAAGGAGAGCGTGCAGCAGCGCCTGAACGGTACGGCTCGTGACGGTCTGTCGTTCACCGAGTTCACCTACCAGCTGCTGCAGGGTTACGACTTCCTTTACCTGTACCAGCACTACGGTGTGAAGTTGCAGCTGGGCGGCAACGACCAGTGGGGTAACATGACAACGGGCACCGAACTGATACGTCGCACGCTGGGCTCGGAGGTGGAAACCTTTGCCCTGACCTGCCCGCTCATCACCAAGAGCGATGGCAAGAAGTTCGGAAAGACCGAGAGTGGCAATATCTGGCTTGATCCCAAGCGCACTACGCCCTATCGCTTCTATCAGTTCTGGCTGAACGTCAGTGATGAGGATGCTGAGCGCTACATCAAGATATTTACTTCGCTGGAAAAGGACGTCATCGACGCCCTGATAGAAGAACACAAGCAGGATCCCGGACGCCGCGTGCTGCAGAAGCGGCTGGCCGAGGAGGTGACGGTGATGGTGCACTCGCAGGAGGCGCTCGACATGGCCATCTCGGCCTCGAACATCCTCTTTGGAAAAGCTACGAAGGAGGCTTTGGAGCAATTGGATGAGCAGACCTTCCTTGACGTTTTTGAGGGAGTGCCTCAGTTCACCATTGAGAAAGAACAGCTGGGCCAGGTGGCCTCAGAGCTGTTCACCACCACGGCCAATGTGTTCCAGAGCAAGCGTGAGATTCGCGAGTTCCTGAAGAGCGGCGCCCTCTCGCTGAACAAGGAGAAACTGGCTGACGACCGCACAATCACTGCCGATGATCTCATTGACGGCAAGTATCTGCTGGTGCAGCGTGGCAAGAAGAACTACTATCTGTTGACTGTCAGATAAGGACTCTGTCTGGCGGCTTTCCCGTAGCTCAACTCCGAAAAGCCTGCAACCTTTGCAGCCTCTGCTGGCATTCGTTTTCGGAATCACATTCTTTAAAAAGTCAACGCCTTTTCTAAAAGGTCGTTGACTTTTTCGATAATACTTAGAATGTAGGATGAAGTGTGCTTATTCCTCGCGTTGCAACAGATTGCACTGGCTGACAACGGCATAGTATCCGTTGACGAAGAGGCCGTGCTCTTTGAGCTGGGCAACGTCGTTGGCTGTGAGCGTGATGGTGAACTGGGTAGAGCCCTCGTCCACGGTGAAGGTGCCCCATTCGTTCAGGTCGTCAGCATTGCCTTCCAGAACATGCTCGGTGCCACTATAGATGGTCTTGAACTGCCAATAGTTCACGAAGGAATTCGAGCTGTCGGTGGTATAGATGAATTCCAGCCGGTCGCCCTCACTGGCATCAGCGAACCTATCGGCGCTGATGACGAAGCCGTTGGCCCAGTTGCCGAAGATGCAGGTCCCTTCCCAGAGTGAAGTAGAGTTGACGTAGACGTTCTGTTTGTTCAGGTAGATGCGCTTGATTTCCAGCCTGCCAGGCTCGGCAGCTTGCAGGGCCAGCTGGGTGACGTTGTTCAGGTCCTCGCCTCGCAGTGAGCAGTGCAGCTTATAGATGCCAGGGCTGCCCCAGGCTTTACCTTTGCCGTTGAACATCACCTGGGTGCTTACTGATGGCGGCGTGGCAAACTCGAAGACCACTTGGTTGTAGTTCTTCCAGTTGATGGGGGTGGAGTTGTGGAGCGAGGCAGCCAGTCCGCCCCACGCTATGGCATCGTAGGTGATGCTACCGTCGTCGTGGCGCATCAGATTCTCGTTCACATTCCAGGTGTTGTTGAATATCAGCGTGATATCCTCTTCGTCTATGTTTTCGCTGCACGATGTCAGCACTGCCACAAGCAGCACTGGAAGGAGAAAGATGTGCTTCATATCTGTGATGTTCATTTTTTTCGCGGCCTGTTGGTCATTTTAGTCCAAAAGTCCTTTTATTGATTGCAAAGATAATACTTTTTTTTGGATAACAGACCTTTTAGCCCATAAAATCCTTGTTTTTTTCAGAATGATTGTGTAATTTTGCCAACGAATCATATTACAAACTAACAAAGAAAAGATGAATACAAAGTTTTTCCTGCTTTCAGCCCTGTTGGGCATGTGTGGTGTAAGTCAGGCTCAGGTCAGCATCGATATTGATGCCAACCAGCGAGGACCCAAGGTGAGCCCGATGCTCTATGGCATTTTCTACGAGGATATTAACCATGCTGCCGATGGCGGACTCTATGCAGAGCTGATTCGCAACCGCTCGTTCGAGGATGGTCCGCGCTTCGGAGCACCTGCTGATATGCAGGGATGGTCGACCTATGCAGCTGCGCCATCAGTGCTCGACGCCCATCTGATTCAGCCCACAAAGAAGATGCCGCTGCTCAACAGTACTCAGCATTATGCGCTAGAACTGAACGTGAAAGCCACGCCCAGCATGCCCGTTTGCCTGGTGAACGAAGGGTTCTGGGGCATCAACGCCGTGCAGGGGCGCACCTATAGGCTCTCTTTCTGGCTGAAGAACCTGAAATACAAGGGCTCGGTGAAGGCAACCCTTTGCGACGAGAAAGGGGCCAATCTCTACGCTGAGACCAACATCGAACTGGACGCCAAGGCCAAGGACTGGACTAAATATGAAGCCACGCTGCTGAGCAATGGTAACAATCCGAAGGCGCAGTTCGCACTGGTCCTGGACGGCGTGGGCGCTGTGCAGCTGGACATGGTGAGCCTGTTCCCACCCACCTTCAAGAACCGGCCCAACGGCATGCGCCCAGACCTGGCCAACATGCTTTTCCAGATGCATCCCAAGTTCATGCGCTTCCCTGGCGGCTGTTTTGTGGAGGGACAGGAAAGTCCTGACAATGCTTTCCGCTGGGAGCGTACCATAGGCCCTATTGAGGAGCGAGAGGGACATTGGAACGTGAACTGGGGATACCGCACCAGCGATGGCTTGGGTTATCATGAGTACTTGCAGCTGGCTGAGGATCTGGGTGCCAAGCCGCTCTATGTGGTTAACGTGGGCTTGTGGCATGGCGGCATGACGCCTTATGACAGCATACAGCCATGGATTGACGAGTGTCTCAACGCCATAGAATATGCCAACGGCCCCGTCACGTCAAAATATGGTGCCATGCGTGCCAAGAATGGCCATCCAGAGCCCTTTGGACTGGAGTATCTGGAGGTGGGCAATGAGAACAACCAGCCCGACCCCCGCCAGCAGAGCGATCACTACTACGAGCGCTACGACCAGTTCTACAAGGCCATCCGTGCCAAGTATCCACAGATGAAAATCATTGGCAACGTGGTGGCCTGGGGCGACGACAACCCGAAGTGGAACTCATCGCTGCCCGTTGACCTGCTTGACGAGCACTACTACCGCAACCCCAGCTGGTTTGTCGAGGCTTTCCACAAATACGACAGCTACGACCGTCGCGGGCCGAAGGTCTATGTGGGCGAATATGCCGTGACTGACGGCTTCGGCAACCTGGGCAACCAGAATGCTGCTATGGGTGAGGCCGTCTACATGATGGGCATGGAGAACAACAGTGACGTGGTGGAGCTGGCCTCCTATGCGCCCATCTTTGTCAATGAGAATGATGCGCGCTGGCGCCCCGACATGATTCGCTTCAATAGCAGCCGTGTCATGGGTACGCCCAGCTACTACGTGCAGCAGCTCATGCCTCAGCATGTGGGCACACAGGTGGTGAAAGTGGTGCAGAACAATCCTTACGAAGACATGAAACAGAAGCAGGTCACGCCACAGCAGAGCCGCGTGGGCTATGCCACCTGGGCAACTAATGCTTCGTTCACCCACATGGATCCCCTGCCTAAGAGCGGACAGCCCGAATTCATCAGTGGGCAATGGAAGTTGAACGACGACGGAAGCGTCAGCCAGACCAGTCGTCGGGAGCAGTGCGTGGCCATGTGCAAGAGCGTCATAGACAGTGACCACTACACCGTGAAGTGCCGGGCCCGCAAGGATAGGGGAGCTGAGGGCTTCATGATTGTGTTCAATTATGTGGATGAGAAGAACTACTGCTGGGTGAACTTCGGCGGATGGGGTAACACCCAGCACGGCATTGAGCAGATTAGTGACGGAGCCAAGATGCAGACGGCCACCAAGCGCGGTAGGGTAGAGGAAGGACGCTGGTACGACGTCACCTTGATGGTGGCTGGTGACAGCGTGAAGGCCTGGCTGGACGACAAGCTGGTGTTCGACACTGTGCTGAAGCGTGATCAGAGTAAGGGCGTCTTCACCAATGCCACCATTGATGACCAGCAGGGTGAGCTCATCGTGAAAGTAGTGAACACCAGCGAGGAGCAGACCACCGCCAGTATCAATCTGAAGAACTTCAGCCCAAAGTGTGCCCGCGTAATTCGCCTGGCCGCCAACGACGGCATGGACGAGAACACCTTGCAACAGCCCACCAACATACACCCCGTGGAGCAGTTGCTCTCACCCGAAGGTGGGCGGGTACTGCTTGACGTCCCTCCCTATTCGCTGAATATTGTCAGGATAAAGAAATAAGGAAAAGCCCTG
>CAMNJH010000030.1 GCA_946541275.1 uncultured Prevotellaceae bacterium | reverse complement strand
GAGCAACAGCCTTCTAAGCTGTGGGTCTTGGGTTCGAGTCCCAACGGAATCACAAGGAAGATGAAAGAGCACCGCCGTGAAATGGCGGCGGTGCCGATAAAAACAGAGGTTTTGAGGGATTTCTAAAGGAAAAGCCAAAATGGTTTAGGATGGTTTTATATGGTTTAGTTTACCAAATGTTTCCCCATTGTTTCCCCATATGATTATTGATACTAGCCCGTATGGTGCTACCCAAAGAGGTGCTTGATAACTTCATAATAACGAATATCGAGTCTGTATATAGTGACCATCATCATTTTTCAGTTTATCAAACCGACAAACGTCCCTAAGCGCACGTATTTATTGCACGAATGTAGGTGCTACCAGCGGCCATAACAAACTGATTTTTATTACTTACGGGTGCATATTGATCTTTTGGAAGTGCTACCGAGAATGCTACTGGTATTACAGATGATCGCCCCACCTATCCAAGCCATAAAACGGTAGCGAGATTTTCAAAAACGGCGGCGCCGTTTTGAAAAAAGTCGATGCCCCATGAAAAATTCCCGATGAGACATATAGAATAGCCGGACGCAACTTTCCTATATGTCTCATTTTTGCACAAAACTACATAAATGTGCAGGTGGCAGCCCTCCCATCCCAGTAGTTTTCCAGTAACTTTTCCAGAAAACAAATATGCACCAGTAGAAGTTTATGTATCAACGAATTACAGTACATGGTAGCACTTTCATTTGGCATTTTTAACGCGCGTGCGCAAAAAGCCATAAGGTTCTACACTTTGTGTCAACAGCAATATCATTGCCATAGAAAATCCTACACTTAATCACACTTAATCATCCACTTCGTACAAAAAACGTCGTAAATGGTTGGGCGTTTCAAATAAAAGTAGTATATTTGCACCTGTATCAATAACTAACGCAAAAGTATGGCTAAAAAGAATTGCAATCTACCTTTAAAGGAATGGGAAGAAATAATTAACGATATGGACTATGATGAGCTTCAAGAATGCTTGGCTTACCCATCCACATACTATCCACAATTTTTGGAGCTTGTAAAAAAGAAAATGGATGATTTGTCTTCTGTACCAGAACACGAAGTAATAAAGAACATGGTCAAACAGTACTTAGAGGAATGGGGGTGTCCTTATGAAGACGAGGAAGATGTCCTGAAATTCTACTTTCAAGGTGGACTCTTCCATGCCTTCATAAAGGACGACGGCCATTATATCCATATAAACGAATATTCATGGAAAAGTGTAAGTATAGATGACTCAGATGGATTTCAAAAGCTAGTACTGGCAATAAACGAAGCTAATGGTGCATGCACCGTGAATACCTTCTTTACAATAAATAGAGAAGAAAACACAATAGACGTTTCTTGTTACACTGCCATTCTCTATAGGCCAATGATTACCAATTTAAAAGATTACCTCCACATCAGGCTACAAAATTTCTTCTACGCTCATGACCTTGTTAACGCGCAAATAACTTTAATGGAAGAAAGAGAAAGATGGAATCAGCCCAATGAGAAGGATTCTGAACCAAATTTGTTAGACCCAAATAATCTCCCTATTTGCTAAGATACGCAAGTATCTCATTGAACGAGGGGCAAGTCACTTATTTCCATTCCTATATAATCGGTTTGGTGCGAGACTGCCCCTTTTTTGGCACGATAGTGTAAAAACTTTGTTAATTTGTGGTCATTGTTCAAAAAAAGCAGTATCTTTGCATGGTAAAACACCTGAAGCAATGAAGATAAGTGACAGTCTGGTTATTATTCCAACCTATAACGAAAAGGAAAACATCGAGAAAATCATCCGGGCCGTGATGGGCTTGGAGAAGGATTTCCACATTCTGGTGATTGACGACGGCTCACCCGACGGCACGGCGCAGATAGTGAAGGGACTGATGGCCACCGAGTTCGATGGCTGCCTGCACTTGCTTGAGCGCTCGGGCAAGCAGGGACTGGGCACGGCTTATATCACGGGATTCAAGTGGGCGCTGGAACATGACTATGAGTATATATTCGAGATGGACGCCGACTTCAGCCACGACCCCAACGACTTGCCGCGCCTCTACGCCGCCTGCCATGATGAGGGCTACGACGTAAGTGTAGGTTCACGCTATGTGAGCGGCGTAAACGTAGTGAACTGGCCCATGGGGCGCGTGCTGATGAGCTACTACGCCTCGAAATACGTACGTATGGTGACGGGCATCAAGGTGCGCGACACCACGGCCGGATTTGTGTGCTACAGACGGCGAGTGCTTCAGACGATTGAGCTTGACAAGATACGCTTCAAGGGCTACGCTTTCCAGATAGAAATGAAGTTCACCGCCATCAAGATAGGCTTCAAGCTGAAAGAGGTGCCCGTGATATTCGTGAACCGCCGCGAGGGCACCAGCAAGATGTCAGGTGGTATTTTCTCAGAAGCGCTATTCGGCGTGATGCGTCTGCGTTGGGACGGGTGGACTCGCAAGTATCCCGCGCTGCCGCTGCTGGTACTGCTATTGTCTCTAGCCTGCCCCACCATGGCCCAGCACGAGCCCAAGGTAACCACGAACGTGCGTTATGCACGTGGAGCCACCATGGCCTTCGGGCGCATGACGGCATCGGCCAACGGCTCTACCATCACCGAACGGGGATTCTGCTGGGCTCAGCATCCTGACCCCAAATACGACGACCAGCACACGGCCACCAATGACCGCCTGAGCAACAACGGTGTTATCTACTGGCTGAAGGGACTGGAGCCTGCCACATTATACTATATGCGTGCATACGCAAAGGCACAAAGCGGCGAAATAGGCTATGGTAACGTCATAAAATTCTACACGCTACCCAAGGGACAGATTACCTTTACCATGAGGACCAGTGGTGACGCCAACTCGGAGCGCATCAAGAAAGCAGCCCAGACAGCCATTGACTGGTGGAACGATCTGACAGAAATGAAAGGTTTCTCCCCAAACATCGGCTATAATTCAGGTACTCCCACGGCTGAATGCTCATACGGTGGATGGATGAGCGTAGGCTCAAACCAGAGCTACCAAAAGCCGGGAACCATCATGCATGAGATGCTGCACGGCTGTGGCGTCATCCCCTGGGCCGACACTGAGTGGAGCCGCCACAACCTGCGCTCCAGCGTGAATGGCGACGGCTATGGCACAGGCTACTGGCTGGGCGACCGCGTGACGGAGGTGCTCAGGTTCTGGGACAACTCATCCAATTCTCAGCTGAACGGCGATTATCAGCACATGTGGCCCTATGGTATCAATGGCGCCCATGAAGACAATGGCACTGACGTGCTCTATATTGGCAACTCTCTCGTCTGCCAAGCATTAGGCGAGGATGGACTTCAGCACACCAGCAGCCTCTTTGCCGAGCCCTACTATTCTCTGAACCAGGAAGACACCATCAAATACTACATCAAGAATGAAGATGAGGAATGCGGTCTATACTCCGCTTTCCTGATACCCAACAGCTCAGGCCAGCTGCGATGGAGGGACATGGCCGCAGCTGAAGCCGCACAGAACGACAGTGCCGCGTGGTACATCACCTTCACGCCCTCCAACCAATACTACCAGCTACGGAATGCAGCCACTGGGCAATACATGACCTACGCCAGCGGATTCAAGACTGCCGAGCGCGACAAGCTGACCGCCAATGAGGACTTCCACCTGATGAAGGGTCGCGTGAACGTGAGCTCCAGCAACGGTGACAAGCGTGGCTACTGGATTATCCACCCCACCAATAACTGGACGCCGCCATGCCTGACGGCCAGTGCCAGTGGAGCCACCGCAGGCAAGACCTTCAACATTGCCAATGCGTCCACTCAGCAGCGCTGGCTGATTATGACTGCTGAAGAGGCTGCAGAATTTGAGACCGCGGCCATTGCCCAGCTCAAACAGAAGACGCTCAATGTGCTGAAGCCACTGAGAGCACTCCTTGAAGTGCCCCACTCCACCATGCCAGCCGAAGCCAGCCAGACATACGCCGCCACTCTCGACCAGATTGAGCAGCTGACTGCCAGCGCCCAGAACACCAGCGAACTGACGCCACTGGCTGAACTGGCACAGCAGGCTGCGCTCGACTTCCTCAGTGTAGCCACACCCACAGACCTGAGCAAGCCCTTTGACCTGACGTTCATGATGAAGAACCCAGGCATGGACGACACCGAGGGATGGTCACTCTCACCCACCATCAACTACTCATGCGCCGAATTCTACCAGACCACCTTCGACTTCAACCAGACCGTGAAACAGCTGCCCAAGGGCACCTACCGCTTCTGTGCCCAGGGATTCCAGCGTCCTGGCACATCAGCCAATTCCTATAACGACTATACAGCTGGCAACAACAAGGTGAATGCGTATATCTATGCTGGTGCCAAGAGCGAGAAGCTGGCCCACATAGCCACCGAAGCGCAGACCCGGAAGCTGGGCGGCTCCGAGTCGACGGTGGGCGGCAATAAGTATATGCCCAACGACATGAACTCGGCCAGCATCTACTTCAAGCGAGGATTCTATGAGAACAATGTCGTGGTGAGCAACACGGCGTCACAGCTGAAAATGGGCCTGCGCTGCACGTCAATGCCCAGCAGCTATTGGTGCATCTTCGACAATTTCCGTCTGTACTTCTATGGCACGGTCAGTGCCGAGACACTCAGCGGCATTCACACGCCAGCCACGACCATCGGCACCATTCAGGAAGGCAGTATCTACAGCCTTGACGGGCGCAAGCTGCATGCCACAAAGGAGCAGCTGAAACCAGGTATCTACATCATCGGAGGACACAAGACAATTATCAGATAATAGCCTATGACTACACTGAAGATTCTGTTCTGGCTATGCCTGGCCCTAGTGTTCTACACCTATCTGGGCTATGCTGTGGTGCTGTGGGCACTAGTCCGGCTGAAGCGCCTGTTCGGGTTTCAGCAGCAGGAACCTCAGTTGCCTGACGACGACAGCCAGCTGCCCAGGGTGACACTGATGATTTGCGCCTACAACGAACAGGACATCGTGGAAGAGAAGATGGCCAACATCCGTCAGCTGTCCTATCCCGCCGACCGCCTCTGCGTGATGTGGGTCACCGACGGTTCAACCGATGCCACCAACGACCTGCTGGCCCACTACCCAGAGATAACGCTGGTCTACAGCCCTGAGCGTCTGGGCAAGGCTGCCGCCATGCAGCATGGCCTCAGCGTGAACGAATCAGAGATTGTGGTCTTCACCGATGCCAACACCATGCTCAATGCCGAAGCCCTGCGCGAGATTGTCCGCCAGATGATGAAGCCGGGCGTCAGCTGCGTATCAGGCGAGAAGCGCGTCAGGGCCCGCCATCAGGGTCAGGCAGCCGCTGAAGGCGAAGGCATCTACTGGAAATACGAAAGCACACTGAAACGATGGGACAGCGAGCTCTACTCAGCCATGGGTGCCGCCGGCGAGCTGTTCGCCGTTCGCATGGAGCACTACAAGGCTGCCCCGTCCAACGCCCTGCTCGACGATTTTATGATTTCCATGCTGATGGTCAAGGACGGCCACCGCATAGCCTACACCAGCCAGGCCTACGCCAGCGAGTACGGATCGGCCAATGTGCAGGAGGAGTCAAAGCGAAAGCGCCGCATAGCCGCCGGCGGACTGCAGAGCATCTGGTGGCTGCGCTCCCTGATGAATCCCTTCCACCACCCGCGTGTGTTCTTCCAGTTCATTTCACACAGGGTGTTGCGCTGGAGCATCACTCCCGTAGCCTTGCTGGCACTCATCCCGTTGAACGTCGCACTGGTCATGCTGAAGGCAGGAACGTTCTATACCGTCTTCTGGATTCTGCAATTAGCTTTCTATCTGACCGCCTTCCTGGGGTGGTGGTTGTCGGTCCATGGACGGAAAAACAAGCTGCTCTACGTGGCTTTCTACTTCCTGTTCATGAACCTGAATGTTTTCCTCGGTATTCGCTATCTCATGTCGCACAAAGAGAGCGGTAGATGGGAAAAAGCACGGCGAGGATGAAAAAATATGAATTAATGCACTAAAAATTTTCTTTGTTGGAAAAATTTTCATACTTTTGCATCGTAAATAACAAGTCTGTTCATCATGAGTGATTATGAGAAGGACATATTGCTCCGGAAGCTTACCGAAGTCAACATCCAACTGAATAAGGCCAATGCCCAGCTGGAGGAAGCCAACAAGAAGCTGAAGGAATACGAGGAGAAGGCCAAGAGTGCTGAGAACGCCAGTAAGATGAAGACCCTCTTCCTTGCCAACATGTCGCACGAGATACGTACCCCCCTGAATGCCATCGAAGGTTTTTCGCGCATAATGGCCGCTGAAGATTCGCTCACCGAGCGCATGAAGTACATGGAAATCATTGAAAGCAGCAATCGCCGGCTGCTAGGCCTGGTGAATGAAATACTGGACTTGTCGAGGGTGGAAGCAGGTGAGATCAGCATCAAGAAGACCGATGTAGACCTGAAAAAGACCATGGAAGACATCAGGCAACTCTTCAAGTTCCGCTGTCCTGACACCATCGAGCTGAAGTGGTCATGCCCCCCAGTGCCCATCATCATGTTGACCGATGGCGACAAACTGACGCAAATTTTCTCGAACCTGATTTCCAACGCCTTGAAGCACACCACACGTGGCTCTATCACCTACGGCTACGAAATCAGCAATGACCACCAGGACATGAAGTTCTTCGTCTCTGACACGGGGTCAGGCATCGACCCTAATTTCATTGACAAGATATTCAACACCTATGCCTCACAAGACGCCCCAAAAAACAACGGCTACGGACTGGGACTGGCTTTGTGCAAGATACTGGTAGAAAAGATGGGAGGCAACATCTCTGTCCAATCACAGCTGGGCATCGGCTCCACATTCATATTCCACATTCCTTTCCACGGCACCATAGGTGGCATTGCTACTTGCGGCCCCTCGCAGGTTGCCGAGCAGGTGGTTCACACCATTCGTGCAAACAGCCTTGTCGACCCGCGCAATCAGAAAACCATCCTGGTGGCCGAAGACGAGGAAAGCAATTACGAGCTGGTGCGCATCGTACTGCAAAAGCGCTACAAGCTGGTACATGCCCACAATGGTATTGAGGCCGTAACGATGACTGAGGATGAGAACCCCGACCTGATCCTGATGGACATCCGCATGCCACAGATGAACGGCCTCGACGCCACGCGCATTATCAAGGAAGTCAGGCAGAACACCCCCGTCATAGCTCTCAGTGCCTATGCCTTTGAGGACAATGTCCGCGAAGCCAAGGCTGCCGGGTGCGATGATTTCCTGGCCAAGCCCTTCCGCGTGGAAGACTTACTACAGATTATTTCAAAATACCTTGGTGAATAATATTGCAATATGGGGAAACTAGCCATTTACAAATACCTGTCATTCATGATGCTGGTGTTTACCATTCTGGTAACGGTCTTTATCATCATGGGCCTTTTTGGCGGTAACAGCAATCCTGCCACAGGCACTGCCATGGCGCTCACCGTCTTTGCACTGCCGGTGCTAATCGTCATTGACATAGTCCTTCTGCTGTTCTGGCTCATTCGCCGTAGGTGGATATGGGCCATAATTCCTGGTGTGACCCTGCTGTGCTGCATACCCTACATCGGCACCATTTACCAGACGGGGCTTTTCTCCGACAACGACACGTCAAAGTCGGGAGTGAACATTGCTACCTATAACGTGTGCAGGTTCGGCATGGAAATGAATGGCTATAAATCGGGCGACATCCTCTCCATGATGAAGCGCAAGGACATTGGAATACTCTGCATGCAGGAGTATCAGGAAACAAGCGGCGAGAAGAAAAACTCAGAGACCTACAAGAAATATTTCACCGACATGGCCAAGGGCCAGGACGACATGGTCATCTTCAGCCGCTACCCCATACTGGAGTCGAAGACCATCATGTTCGAGAATACGGGCAACAGTGGCATGTGGGCCGATATTGACGTAAACGGCCGCGTGTTCAGGGTCTTCAATGTGCACTTGCAGACCACTGGCATCAACGGTGCCCTACACCGCGCCAACAAGCAGGCCAGTCAAGGCAAGGCTTATGAGCGCAGCAAGCTGTTTAGGGCCATGTATGGCAACTACACCATGGGAATGGACAAGCGCGCATTGCAAGCTGACCTGGTGGCCAGCGAAATTAAGCAGAGCCCCCACCCCGTCATTCTCTGCGGCGACTTCAACGACATACCCTATTCCTACGTCTACAAGACCATGAAAGGCGACCTGGTCGACGGTTTCAAGGAATGCGGCAAGGGATTGATGTACACCATGAACAGTGGAAAAAAGTGGGTACGCATTGACTATATCTTCCATAGCGAGGGGCTGAAGGGCAGTAACTACTATAAGGAGAACACCTCCTATTCTGACCACTTCCCCGTGTTCATGCGCATCAACCTGTAGTTTCCAGGCTGTCAAGCCCAGGCCTACTGACATCCACCACCTTATTATATATATTATAAGGAAACAAAGTGCTACAAGTGCTACTGGCGCTATAAGTCGTTGATTTTTAGTATTTTCCAGGTGCATATTGCTGCTTTTTTTGTGCTACCGAAGTGCTACCGAAAATGCTACCGAAAAAATGGAGCCGACTTTTTGGAAAATGGAGCCGACTTTTTGGAAAACGGAGCCGACTTTTTGGAAAAAGTCGACGCCGTTTTTCAAATAATCATCATTTGCCTGATTGAAGGTCAGTAGCATTTCCGGTAGCACTTCGGTAGCACCAAAAAATGCCCAACTTGCACCCGTAACCTGCTGGAATACAAAATGCTACAAGCGCGGTAGCACTTGTAGCACATTATTTCCCCTATATATATATTGACAACCTAATTTAGCGCGAAGGACAGCTCTTCGTACAGCCGTACTATCGTCTAAGACAATTTGACCGTCACTGAACGATTTTGAACCTTACGCGGAAGGAATGCTCATGCTCGTCCCAGTTAGTGCCCAGCATTTCAAAGCGTCCTATCTGTGATGTACTTCTGACATGCTTCCCTATGCAGGGACACACATCGTAATCACCAATGCGCACCAGTCTGACCATCTGGCTGGCATCTGATGGCAACCGCTCTAGGCTGACGCCATCTGGCAGTTCGTCCCTGCTCACCGTCTCAAACGTCACAGGCATGTCTTCATCAATCAGCTCATTCATGCGGCGCTCAATCTCCTTCTCCTGCTGACGGCTGGGCTTCTGCGCCAAATGGAAACTCATCTTGCTCTTTTTCCGCTCCACATGAGCATTGTAGCTGCGCTCACAGCCGAACAGGCGTATCATGGTCTGGTTCAGCAGGTGTTCGGCTGTGTGCGCTGGGGGGAATTCGTCTTTATTGTGCTCGTTGAAGGTAAAGTCTTCTGTCATATCAATTGGTCTGTAGTTTTAATTTCACAGGTTTCATACCGGGCGTCGTGGCAGAGAGCGAAACGGCGCCAGCTTCACGCGTTGAGCGCAGAATGACGGTACACGTTCCGTTGAACAGCCTGCGCTTGTTGCCCACGTTGAGTTCGTCTGAGTAGATGTCGCCATTGACCACGCCCACAATCTGGGCCGGGCCCTCCACGGCAAAAGTCACCTCCTGGTCAGTAGTTTGCACGCGGCGCCCCTTCTTGTCGACGGCTACGATGCGCACGTGCTGCAAGTCCTTGCCGTCAGCTTTCCAGTTAGCCTGGTCGGCCTCACCCAGCAGCTTTACTGCCTGGCCCGTGGTTTCTATCTTGTGGCGCGCCACAATCTTCCCACCAGTGCGGGCAATAGCCTCCAGATAGCCCGGCTGGTAGTCAATGTCCTTCCACTGAATCTGGTTGCGCTGTTTGGCATTGCCAACAGGATTTGTCTGCCGTCCCAGACTCTTGCCATTGAGCACCAGCTCCACTTCATCAGCGTTGGTGTAGGTCACTAGTGACACTTTCTGCCCCTCAGCGCGGTTCCAGTGGTCGCTCATACCGTCGTTGCCAGTTTGGACACCGTTCCACATGACATCACCTTTCTTGTCGATGATGCCAATGTGTACCATGGGCTCTTCGGGCATGAAGAAACTCTTCATGTAGTAAGCCTTGGGCTTGGGCTCGAGCGAAAGGTCGAAAACGCCCTGTGCCCATCCCTTGGCCGGCCATCCCTGGCTTTCGCCCAGGTAATCAATAGCTCCCCAGTAAGCCAGTCCGATGACCTTGTCAAGGTTCATCTCAAAGTAGTTCTGCCCCATAGCAGCCACCGAGGCCTCGCTCTGGTAGAACGTCATCCACGGAAAGCGCCGCCCGTCGCCAGGGAAATACATGTAGCGATAATTATAGGCCTGCACGTCAGTAATCATGGCCAGATTGCAGGGCAGCGAGTCAGTCTGCCAGTTACGATAGCGGGGATGCATGGCCACGGTGACCAGACGGGTGGAATCGTAGCGGCTGAGCAGGGTGCGCATCAGCTTGTACATCGTCACACCGTAGTCGTTATAAGGCTGGTTGGGGTCCTGCTGCAATTCATTGCCCAGACTCCACATCACCACCGAGGGTGAGTTGCGGTCGCGCTTGACCCATTCCGGAACATTCTTTTGCCAGAGCATCTCAAAGGGCACCCGGCCTCCTGTGTGCTGGCGTGTCCACTTGTCATACAGCTCGTCGACCACCAGGATGCCGTATTTATCGCACAACTCAATGAATTCACGGCTATAGGGGTTATGGCTAGTACGAATATGGTTGATGCCATACTGTTTTATCAGCTGCAGTCGCTTCTCAATGGCCCGCGGATAGGCTGCAGCGCCTAGTGCACCCAGGGAGTGGTGGTTGGCATAGCCCTTGAGCAGCACTTTCTTTCCATTGAGCTTCAGCCCATAGTCGGGACCTATTTCTATAGTTCGCAGGCCAAAGTGCTCAGTGGCAGCATCCACGGCCTGCCCCTTTTCGTTGTAGAGCGTAGCCTCTACGGTGTAGAGGTTCGGATGCTCCATGTCCCACAGTTGCGGGTTGGGAATCTCAATCTCTGGCAGCTGCTGTTCCACTATGCGTGTGGGCGTAGAGCGCTTGACGGGCGATTTGCCTTCATAGACAATCTGGCCTGTCGGATTGGCAATTCTGATGTTGACAGACATGTTTTTGTCGCGCCCCATGCTAGCCACCTCAGCAGAGATGTTGACGAAGCGGTTATCGCGCGTAGTAATATAAAAAGGATTGCGCGCGAAGTACAGTTCGCGGTTGGTTGCCACAAGCCTGACACTGCGGAAGAGTCCACCTCCAGTGTACCAGCGCGAGTTGCCAGGTTCGCGGGTGTCTGCTTTCACAGCCACAATGTTTTCCTCGCGTCCAAACATCACCTTTCCTGTCACGTCTATCTCAAAGCCAACATAGCCATAGTCAGTTCCCCCCACCAGCTCACCGTTCAGATAGACGTCACCAGTGTACATGATGCCTCCGAAGTCAAGCAACAGCCGGTGGCCACGCAGTGAGTCGGGAATCATGAGGTGCAACCTGTACCACCCGCAGCCCATCTCCTTGAAGCCGCGACTGGACAAGCGGCTCTTGATATTGGCGGCCACGTCGGTATTGTCAGGCCGTTCGTTGGCGTCGGGAGCCACCCATGGCTGCTCTATCTGGAAATCGTGCGGCAGGTCAACGGTGCGCCAGTTGCTGTCGTCCAGGTCAGGCATCTCAGCTTTTTCAACATCTCCTGCATGGAAGCGCCATCCAAAGTCAAGGTCGGCCACCACGCGCCCCTGGGTCTGGGCAAACAAAGCTGGCATGGCGCAAATGGCCAGTGCAAATACTATAAAGAGCCGTTTCATACTACTATGTTTCTGGATTAATCTTAACGGGGTTGTTTTCTGTCTTGTTTCTGTCTGTTCATACGATTCACCTCTGCCCTCTTCACTTCAGGATGATGTTTACGTTTTCTTTCGTAATGTTACGGGCATACTGGAAGGTGGCATCGTTCTTGGCCCTGATGACAATGTCCTTCAGGCGGATGCCATCGATGGGCATTTCAGGCAGGCCGTTGAACTCCATGGCAAAGCCGGCGTTTGAGCACACCACATTGCGGATGTCAATGTTGCGGAAGATGGGCGTCTCCTCGGTAACGGGCATGGCGGGCACCTCCTGAACGGTAGTCCCGTCAGCCAGCACTTCAGCCACCGACTTGCCGCCATAATACATGTTGAAGGTAAGTGCGTAGGTAGTAATATCGTTCATGGAGATACCATCCACATAGATATTCTCCACAATGCCGCCACGGCCGCGTGTCGACTTGAAGCGCAGGCCCACGTCGGTTCCCAAGAACTGGCACTCACGCACCATGATATTCCTGACGCCGCCGCTCATCTCGGAGCCCACAACGAAGCCACCATGACCAGCAAAGACGGTACAGCCTTCCACCACCACATTCTCGCAGGGTCGGCCACGCCGGCGCCCGTCAGCATCTTTGCCGCTCTTGATGCAGATGCCGTCATCGCCAGCGTCGAACTTTGAATTCACAATGAGCGCATTCTTGCACGACTCCAGATCCAAAGCATCACCGTTCTGTGCGTAGGCAGGATTGCGGGCCAGCACGCCATCGATGATGACATTCTCGCACATCAGCGGATGAATGTTCCAGGCAGGCGAGTTCTGGAAGATAACGTCCTTCAGCAGTACATTCTTGCAGTCCACCAGACTGATCATTACCGGGCGCAGGAAGCGGCGTATGTCCTGCCACTCCTCATCGCTCAGCTCTTTATCAGGCACGTTCATGGATGACATCTGCTCACCCTTGTCGTATCCCTGCGAAGGCACCCAGTAGTCCTTGCGCTTCATCACGCCACCAGTCACCGAGGTCATTTTCTTCCACTGGCTCTCAGTAACTTTCGATTTCTTCAACGGACGCCAGTACTGCCCATTGCCGTCAATGGCACCATGGCCCGTGATGGCAATGTTCGTCTGGCCAACGGCACTGATGGGCGACTGGCAGCGACGGGTGTCAAGTCCCTCGAAAGATATGCTCACCAGCGGATAGAGTGACTCGTCACCAGCAAACTGTAGCACGGCTCCATGTTCCAGGTGCAGCTCAATATTCGACTTCAGCACGATGGGGCCCGTCAGCCATATACCGCGTGGCACCGTCAGCCGGCCTCCGCCCTGAGCTGATAGGTCGGCAATAGCCTGCGAAATGGCACTAGTGCACAGTGTCTGCCCAGTTCCGTCGGCACCATAACTGCTCAGCTTCACTTCACGTTGGGGAATCTGCGGGGCGCTCACTTCCGGCATGGGGAAAGGCAAATTCTGCGTAAAACGCTTGTAAGGATTCTCTGCACTGGCCACGGCAAAAAAAGCCAGCACCAGCATGGTCAATAAGGGCTTCTTCATTCTTATTTTAATAATGTTAGTTAGTTTTCTTGTAATCATTTGCAAAGTTAATAAAAAAAAGCGAGACTGCCAACCTATGATATTAAAAAAGTTTAAATGGTCTTGTAATTAAAAAAAACTTTGTACTTTTATGCCCAAAAATTGAAGTAACCGCATAGAAATGACCGTACAGAAACTACGCCATGTGCTAGTAAGCGCTTTGCTCCTAATGAGTTGCAGCTATGCCATAGCCCAGCGACTACAGGCTACGCGCGCTCACTACAGCACTGCCAACGGACTGAGCAGCAATGCCATTTCTGACATTGTCCAGGACGACTGGGGCTATATATGGATAGCCACATGGAACGGCCTGTCGCGTTTCGATGGTTACGATTTTTATAATTACAAGACAGGAGCAGGCAGCCACATACCATACCTGCACAACCGCATCTATGGTCTGACCATCGATACGCAGCAAAACGTATGGATGCACATGTACGATAACCGCGTGTTCGTGATGAAGCGCAATCTTGACCGTATCATCAACCCCTTTGAGGGAGTAGACGGTTACGAGGAGTTCCGCCTCACCTGCCCCATCACCGTGGCCAGCAATGGCGACGTGCTGATCAGCGTGGAAGGCAGAGGCATCTTCCGGCTGAGAAACCAGAAGGGAGATTTCAGCATACAGCAGATTACTGCCAACGGATTCACCATCACCTCCATGGCCGAGGGCTATAACGGCGACATCTGGCTAGGCACCGACCAGGGCATTCATCTGCTGGACATGAGCAACATGTCTGTTGCCAGCAATGGTGAGTTCCTCAACGAATACATCAACTGCCTGTACTCCGACGGCTACAACATCTACGCCGGAACACAGTCCGGGAATATTGTCACCTTTGCCTATGGGGCCTCACCAAAGGTGATTCGACAGGGACAGAAGCCTATCAATGCGCTATTCTGCGATAGCCATGGCATTATATGGTTCTCCGACACGAACGAAGGCGCCTTCCGCATCATGCCTGAAACGGGCGATGAGAAGCACGTCAGCCAGTACCTGCCCGTGCCCGACTATGATGGACGCGGCGGATTCTTCTGCGAATCGGGAGGCATCCTGTGGGTGGGAATGAATCACGGCGGCTATGGCTACTACAACCGCGAGACCGACGAAGTGGAGTATTTCCACAACGACCCTTCCAATCCATGGAACCTGCTGAACACGGTGAACGCATCGCTAGAGCTGGAAGAGGGCGTGGTCTTCGAATCCACCAGCCGCCGCGGACTGGAGAAGCTGGAAATCATGAAGAAAACCATTGAACGAACCCTGCTTGTGCCTCAGGCAGAATCGACCTTGGAGAACGAGACCCGCGCCCTGTTCTTCGATGCCGAGCGCAAACAGCTGCTCATTGGAAACAAAGCCAGCACGCTCTTCTTCTTCAATGCTAATGGCGAACTGGAAAAGACCATCACACACGACAGCAACGGTACTCCCCTGAGCCGCATCTATGGTATCTCAAAAGACTCGAAGGGCAACTATTGGCTGGCATCCAAGGATCGCGGACTCTTCAGAATGACCCCGACAGCAAACGGCAACTTCCAGATTGACAATTTGAAGCATGAAGACGGCAACCCCAATACGCTGAGTTCGAACAAAGCCTACTCCACTGTGGAAGACCCACAGGGAAACATCTGGGTGGCCACCTACGGAGGCGGTGTCAATGTGTACACCCACGACAAGAATGGCCAGCAGGTGTTCCTACACTCTCAAAATGGCATGATCAGCTATCCGCGCCACTCGCACATGAAGGTGCGCTGCATTTCCACGGACAACGATGGCAATGTATGGGCTGGAACGACTGACGGCATTCTGATTATGTCGGTCAAGGATGGCGACGTGAAGATTCAGCGGATGGAGGAGTCAGAAGAGTATCCTGACAGCATCATGCTGTCAAACGATATAGTATGTATGGCACGCGATGCCAAGGGAACCATGTGGGTGGGCACCAACGGAGGTGGCATTTCCTGCACCACAGGCAAAGACTCTGAAGGCCGCTGGCTGTTCAGGACAATCGGCGCAAGTGAAGGACTGCCCAGCGAGGAGATTAAGAGCATTACTTTCGACGACAAGGGCAACGTATGGCTAGCTACCGACAATCTCATCTGCTCATTCAATCCCGAGAAGGATATTCTGACCACGTTCACCAGCATTGACGGTATCGATGAGACCGTCTGCTCGGAGGGAGCCGCCACCACTTTGGACAACGGCAACGTGCTGATAGGCACCATCAACGGTTATTATACCATTGACCGCAAGAAACTGACCAATGCCCATAGCTCAGCCCTGAAACTGCGCATCACCGACTTCTGGCTGAACGACGTACTGCAAAGTCCGCGCCTGACTGACGATTTCGACTACTACGTGCCTGATAGTCGTGAGGTGACGCTGAAGTCACGAGCTGCCCTCATAGAATTCCGCTACGCTTCGCTCAACTATCAGCTGCAGCATCGCGTACATTATCAATATATGATGGAAGGTTATGACAAGAACTGGATTAACTCCGACGAGACCCGAAGGGCCAGCTATACTGATCTTCCACCGGGCAAGTACACCTTCAAAGTGAAAGCCTTCCTCCAGGAATCGCCCGAACAGGCTGATTTAAAGGAGATAGTTGTCATCGTGCCATCCGAGGGTTTGTTCCAAGGCACCAGTCTCTGGATTATTATCCTCCTGGCCCTGTGCCTCATTCTTGGTCTGCTCTACTGGTGGCGGAAAAAGAATCAAAAGAACACTTATGACGATGACGACCTCTATATAGACGATGACCCAAAACGGGGCTTCCAGTCATGGTTTAGGAGGGGTCGGCGCAAAAAGGGCAAAGCCCCGAAAGTAAACAATACAGATGATTATTATGAAGTCTTAGACTAAATAGATATCACATAAGGACCGTGTCAGACAGATCGGGATACTCATCAAATAACAATGAAAACCGGGACGTCTTCTCTTGCCAATGGCGGGCCGCTAACCAAGCTTCTATCCGATGCCGGCGGATTACAAAGGCGGAGAGCCCCCACAACCTGTCATAAAGGAGTTTTCATCACATCGCTGGCGCGGTCCTTTCTTTTTCACCACTCATTATTTACCACTCACCACTAAAGAAATCATCACATGTTCTCAGGAATTATTGAAGAGTTTGCCACCGTTAAGGCCATCAACCACGACCGTGATAATATTGACTTTACACTCAGCTGTTCGTTCACCAGTGAGTTGAAAATAGACCAAAGCGTTGCCCATAATGGTGTTTGCCTGACCGTTGTCAGCATTTCAGGCGACAATTATGTAGTAACCGCCATGAAGGAAACGCTGGAACGCTCCAACTTGGGCCTGCTACGCATAGGAGACAAAGTGAATGTTGAGCGCTCCATGATGATGAACGGCCGTCTGGACGGCCACATCGTACAAGGCCATGTCGACCAGACAGCAATCTGCACAGCCAAGGAGGATGCCAATGGCAGCACATATTTTACATTTGAATATCCCGAAGACAAGGTAATGGCACTGCATGGTTATTTCACCGTAGATAAAGGTTCTGTCACCGTGAATGGTGTTTCGCTGACGGTTTGCAATCCTACGGCCAATTCTTTCCAGGTGGCCATCATCCCCTACACCATGGAACACACGAACTTCCAAGACATACAGGTGGGCACCACCGTCAACATTGAGTTTGACATTCTGGGGAAGTACATTGCCCGACTGGCACAGCTCAGCAAGACGGAATAGCGGCTCATTGGTCTGGATTCTCCACGTATCCCTGGAATTCCGTATCTAGGGCTGACATGATTGCGTCATATGCCTGGTTCATGGTAGTCTGTACATTCTCCGGACCTTGGCCTTCGGGATAGATGGGCTGATGAATTGTGAGAGAAAGGGGATGCCAGTTCACGAACTTGCCATCACGCATGCGAGGCATGATGCAAAACGAGCCATTGATGGTGAGAGGAACTACAGGAAGCTGCAATTCATCGGCCAGGGCAAAGGCTCCTTTCTTAAAAGTTCCCATGTGGCCAGTAAACGAACGGGAACCCTCTGGGAAGACGGTGACACTGGTGCCTCCTTTCAGTGTGCGGCGGGCATCATCATAGGTTTTCTTGATTTTGCTCGCACCACGCTTGTCAACAAATATCTGATGCGACTTCTCGCAGGCCCACCCCACAAAAGGCAACTTGCGCAGTGACTGCTTCATCATCCATTTGAAGTTACGTCCCAGATGTCCATAAATCAGGAAGATGTCAAAAGCCCCCTGGTGATTGGCCACGAACACATACGACTGGTTCTTTTCCAGATTCTGGCGTCCTTGCACCTTGACAGGAATAAACAACAGCCAGAGAATGACCTTTGACCACCAACGCCCAGGATAATAGCCCCAGAAATGGCCATTGCCCAGAGTGCAACCTATGACAACGGTGAGTGCCGTGATGATAGTGGCAACAATGCCCAATGGAAGGGCAATCAGGAGCTGGTAGATTCTATAAAGCAGTTTCATTTCTATTGAAGAGAAAAAATTGTTTAATGGTATAAAGGTCTATTTACAACGCAAGGTGATGACGGCTATTTCAGGAGTGGCACCAAAACGAATGGGAATGACTCCACCCAATCCTTTCGATACATAGAGTGCACGGGGCCCCACGTAATACATGCCACCAGGCTCCTTGTACATAAAAGAGGCGGCAGACAGGCCCAAGACAGATATCTGCCCACCATGGGTGTGACCGCTCAGGGTCAGCTGCACATGACTGTGAGGTAGAATCTTGCGGCGCCAGGCCGTGGGGTCGTGTTCAAGCATCACGACGAACTCCGAACGGTTCACACCATAGAGGGCTGAGTTAAGCACACCCTTTTGTGGGAATCGACCTCCAGGCTCACCATCGTTCTCCATACCTGCAATGACAATACTGGCAGAGTCACGCCTGATGCGGCGATGGTCGTTTATCAACAATGTCCATCCCATCTCCGTCTGCAAGCTACGCGCCATTCCCTCGTTACGTCCAATCTCAATGGCATCGTTAGTTTTCAAATACATGGCGTAGTCATGGTTGCCCAACACGGAGAAGACGCCATCTTTGGCCATGATGCTGCTGAGCAAGGCCTGATGGGGAAGAATCTCATCGGGTACCACATTCTGCATGTCGCCTGTAAACACCACCATATCGGCATGCTGGGCATTAATACTGTCAATAGCACGACGCAGAATGGTCTGTCGACTTCCTGTGTAGGTACCTACATGGGCATCGCTGAACTGCACAATCTTATAGCCATCGAATTCTTTCGGCAAGTCCTTGCTGGCAAACTCTATACGCACGACTTCCAGCTGGCTGAAGCCAACATAAGTGCCCCAAAGGAACACATACCAGCCCAGTAGCAATGGCATTGTCAGCACGAGCCACCACCAGCGGTGACGGCGAAGCAGCCAGCAAAAGAAATAGACCAACAGAGTGAGAAAAGCCATCACCCCCCAACCTATTTGGATGTAGTTGTCAGGATCAAGCAACACTAGAAGGAATTGAGAGGCAGTCATCATAGATTGGAAATGAGGAATTTACGAACATGGTCCAGGGGTAATTGGCGGCGGCAGGCATAGTCACGCAGTTGGTCTTCGCCAATCTTACCCACGGCGAAGTAATGTGCATCAGGATGGGCCAACATCAGCCCGCTGACGCTGGCATGAGGACGCATAGCAGCACTTTCTGTGAGTGTGATGCCTATTTTCCCGAAATCCAGCAGCTCATTGAGCAAAAAGTTCAAACTATTATCAGGCATGGACGGATAGCCCACGGCGGGCCTTATGCCCTGGAAGTGCTCTAACTGCATTTCAGAAATTGACAAATGCTCATCAGGTGCATACCCCCATAGCTTTTTGCGCACCTGCTCATGGACCAGCTCCGCGGTGGCCTCGGCCAAACGGTCGGCCAACAGTTGCGCCATCATCTTTTGATAAGGATCCATATCAAAATCACGCTCCATGCTTTGGTCAACGCTAGTGGCAAACAGGGCCAGATGATGATAGATATCGGGAACATCGGCATGCTGGGGGGCGATGAAATCAGACAGACAGTAGCATGGCGTGCCACTCTGTTGGCGCAGGAAAGGCAGATGGACGCCAGACCCTGCCAGAACTATATCGTCACCTTCGCTGAAGGCCTCTTCTATGCTGACCAGCGCAAAAGTATGGTATTTCCCAGCCAGTGAGGTCAGGAAAAGCTCGGCTTCCCTGCGAAGGCGCTGCTGCTCCTTAGGCTGCTTCACCTGCCAGGCGAAGTAAAAGTAGGCCCAATTGATATAGGGGGCCACATCCGTCAAGTCATAGCAGAACTTCATCTGAATGATAGTGGCTGGCCGATGTAGTCACGGTCTACTACACCATGTTGATAAACAGGATGCCCGTTGCAAAGAGTCGTCTCCACCCGCCATTGGAACGTGTGGCCCTCCATGGGACTCCAGCGACACTTGCTTAGTATATTGTCCGTTGAAACCGTCCATGGCGAATTGGGACGGACAATGGTGACGTCGGCCTTATAGCCTGGACGCAGGAAGCCCCGTTCCCTCATTTCAAATAATCGGGCAGGATTGTGCGCCATCAGCTCCACCAGTCTTTCTAAGGTCAGCACACCCATGTCAACAAGTTCCAACATGGCCACCAGCGAGAACTGGATCATGGGCATGCCACTGGCGGCGCGGGCACACCCGCCCTGCTTCTGCTCCAGCAGATGGGGGGCATGGTCGGTAGCTACCACGGAAATCCTACCGTCCATCAGTCCTTGCCGTAGTGCAAGCATGTCGTGATATGATTTGATGGCGGGATTGACCTTGATGCGGGCACCCAACTTGTCATGGTCAGCGTCCGAGAAGAAAAGATGGCCAACAGTGGCCTCGGCGGTGATGGTATTCTGGCTATCGGCGGGAATCAGATACAGTTCTTTCTCAGTAGAGATGTGAGCTATGTGAAGTCTGGTCGAATGCTTCACGGCCAGTTCCAAGGCCTTCGCAGTGGAGGCATAGCAGGCCTCCACGCTCCTGATTTGCGGGTGCATCCGTACATCGGGGTCATCGCCAAACTGCTCTTTAAAGCGAGCCATGTTCGCATTGATGATGGCCGTATCTTCACAATGGGTCATCAACGGCAGGGGGGAGTCACGAAAAATCCGGTCGAGCACTTCACCACGGTCAACCAGCATATTTCCCGTAGAGCTGCCCATAAACACCTTGATGCCGGGAACGCGGTGCACATCAAGCAAGTCGAACTGGCTGGTATTGTCGTTGGTCGCACCAAAGAAAAAGCTGTAGTTCACATGGCTCTTCAGGGCCGCCAACTGAAACTTCTGTTCCAGATTTTCCAAGGTCGTGGTCTGTGGCACCGTGTTGGGCATATCGAAGAAACTCGTCACGCCTCCTGCGGCAGCGGCACAGCTTTCGCTGTCCATGTCGGCCTTGGCCGTCAGCCCGGGCTCACGAAAATGCACGTGGTCGTCAATAATTCCAGGCAGGACGAAACATCCTGCGGCGTCAATGACTCGCCACGGCTGCCCTGGCAAAAGGATGGCATCGGTATCCGTCCCCTCGATACACTTGACGATTCTCTCCCCTTCAATAACAAGCGAGCCAACGAAGGTCCGGCCTTCGTTGACTATAGTTCCTCCTTGAATAATGGTTGTCATGGCTGCGGTTCTTCTGTGGTTGCAGTGTCGCCTTCGTCGTCAATCTCACCTTTCATCCGTGCCAGAATCTCCTTGGCTTTTGCGTAGTAACTGCTCACATAAGGGTCGTTCTTGAACTTGTCAGTGGCCTTACCCATGATTTCCTCAATCTGTGGAGTCAGCACTGGATAATTGAAACCAATCGTTATCATCTGGAAAGCATAGGGGCCGAGCACATTGTCCAGGTTCTCCAGAATGAAGCGCGTCTCCAGACTGTCGATTCTTCCCATGAGCTGGTTGTTGGCTACCGACAGAGTTTCGTAAATTGCCTGGTCATCATAGCCGTCGAGCATCATCTGCAGCTCTTTATGATCCAATTCATCACGCTGATTGGTGAACTGTATGTGTTTGTCAATGTAGTCATAGAGTATTTCGTTCAAGGGCGTTCCGCTCACCTTGTACCCTGTTTTCTCTATTGATGCCTTTATATCGCCTTTCTCCAGCACCAGAGGCATGCCAAGTTCGCTGCCTTCACGCATGGAAATCATTGCGATACGAACACTGTCGAGCTTTCCGACGAATCCAAAACTGCCATGTACCGCCACACACGAATCGATATCATTCAGTTCGGTGAGGTTACCATCCTTCATGACTTTCAGATAGAACTTGTTATCATCGGGCAATGATATAGCCGAAGAGCCTTGAATATTGTAGGACTCAGAAAATTGTTCAGCGCATGACATCAAACCTATCACACCCGTGATGATGTAGAGCAGTTTCTTCATAGAATTACGTTATACTATTGACTTTCAACTGCAAATGTACAACGATATATTGAAGTACGGAAAAAAATTAGCGCAATTTAATCAATTCCCCTGCTGTTTTAGCGTTTTTTTGCCTCTTTCTGCAGTTCAGCATCTATTCTGAACACAGTATATAGCTGAATGATGGCTGCCAGCAGGAGCAACACCATCCAGTTATTGTGAATGTAATTAAGCCAGGTGAGATGATCCAGACCCAGCGGATTTCCACGGTCGGCAAACATCAGTGCGGCGGCCAGAATGAGCAGCACGTCACTCATCAGCATGATGCGGCGCAGGCGCTGAATGGTGAAGTTGGTGCCCTCATAGCGTTGCTGGAACTGCATGGCCACATAAGCCAAGGCTCCGATGGCAAATACGTAGGGGGCTACCGATGGCAGGAACATGACCATGGCAGCACCCGTCAGCATGAGAACGGCGCCAATGGCAAAAATGGCATTCTGAAGTCTACTCAACGCTCTCATTGCTGCCTATTGTTTCATCCGACATGACGTCATCACTCAAGACGAATACATCTTCATCGGGCATCTTCATGAAATGCTGTTCACGAGCCACCCGCTCCACCTCCTTCTTATCGGTATCCAGCAAATGAATTCGCTTCAGATTGGCCGCTGTCTGACTTTGATGCTCAGCTATTTCTGCTTTCAGCTCATTAATACGACTTTTATTGTGGAAGTGGGCCACGATACTGTTGTCGCCAAGAAATCCTACGACGACAATGCCCACCACTAGCACAACAATATATTTATTGATGTGCAGGAAGGCCTTCCCCACCTCTTTCATCTTTTTTAATACTTTCTTCTTTTCCATTTTATTCATCACTAAGCTAATTCCAAATCAAATGCATTGAGCAGCTTGCCAACAGAGGGATTCTGCTTCTTCATCTCCTCAAACTGCTCACGGCGAGTGAGCACTTTCTGTTGGTTCTCCGCTTCTTCCACCCGCAGGGAGAGTGTTATAAGGCTATTGTGCAAATACATTTTCAGCGTGTTCACGATGCTGCCCTTGATGCTCTCCACTTCCGACTTGATAATCACATTGGGCACCACCACCTCCACTTCAGGGAAATTCAGGATGGTGGGGTTCATGTTTTTCATGCGTGCAGCTATACCGCTCAGCCGCTGTGGCATGCGGTTGCACATGGCCATCCATTGCAGTTCCAGGTCTTCGGCGGTAAAGGTATCCTGCTCATCGCCTTTCTTCTCTTCTATTCCTGTCGTGCCTGGCAGTATTTGCATCTTCTTCTGTTGCGACTGCTGGAGAATATTGCTCCAGGAGCTAGTGAGCCCTGACAGTTTCAGCTTGACGGGAGCGGCTGGTTTCTGGGGGGCTTCGGTCTTTTCTATCGTTTCGGCATGCTGCTGGTTCAGGGGCTTTGCCGGCATCTCACGATTCGGCTGAGCAGCCACGGCCACCTGTGGAGCCGTTTTCTCTTTATGCTGCTCATGCAGAATCAGTTTCTTAAACAGGGATTTCAGTCTTCTGGGGCTGCGCCCCGCGCCATCACCCTCGTCAGGCTGGGTGAGCTGGGCTATCTCAATAAGCGTCAGCTCCACCAGCAGGCGCTTGTTGCTGGACTGCCTGTAGTTGATGTCGCACTGGTTCATCAGCCGCAACGCGCCATAAAGGAAACGGGTATCGGCCTTGCGAGCCTGCTCCACAAAGCGCTGGCGCTGCTGTTCGCTCACCTCCAGCAAGGGCAGCGTCTGCGGGTCTTTGGCCATCAGCACGTTGCGCACGTGCTTGGCCAGTCCCTGAATGAGCAGCCCACCGTCGAAGCCCTTGCCGATGACGTCGTTCAGTAGCAGCATCACCTCAGATACTTTGTTCTCAACTGACAGGTCGACAATGCGGAAGTAATATTCGGAATCGAGCACATTCAAATCTTCTATCACCTTCTGATAAGTGATATTCCCCTGACAGAACGATGCTGCCTGGTCGAAGATGCTCAGGGCGTCGCGCATGCCGCCGTCGGCCTTCTCGGCAA
>CAMNJH010000029.1 GCA_946541275.1 uncultured Prevotellaceae bacterium | reverse complement strand
CTGCCCGACGGCGACGACCCCGACTCCTTCGCCCGCAAGCACTCCACCGAGGAACTGCGGAAATACATCAGCGAGAACCAGACCGACTTCATCACCTTCAAGACGCGACTGACGGTACAGAACGTGGACGACCCCGTGAAGCGCAGTGAGGCCATCGGCGGCATCGTGCAAAGCATCAGCGTCATACCCGACCAGATTCTGCGCTCCACCTACCTCACCGACTTCTCACAGCGCATAGGGCTGAAGGAGCAGACGCTCATTGCCGAAATGAACAAGCGCATCAGGAAGAACCGGGAAGAGAAGGAGAAGGCACAACAACAGGCCACCCAAACACAGGCCCTCCCTGAAAGGGGCGCAGAGAGTCCTGCTGTAGCCAACTCACCAGCCACATCCCCGTCTTATGTCAATACGGTGGAGAATACCAGCCTCATCCCCAGCTCCCCTGGAGGTGCAGTGACCGGGGCACTGGGGGGAGGATCGCCCGTTGAGCTGCTCTTGGTTCGGGAGATAGTACGCCACGGCGAAGAGGTCATCTTTGACAATGTGGAGACTGATGATGGCCAAACCATCACGCTCACCGTGGCACAATACGTCAGTCTGGACTTAGGACAGGACGGGCTGCAGTTCGCCAACCCCCTGCATCAGCAAATTCTCAATGAGGCCATGGAGCACAGCAGCGAGCCTGACTGGAAGGCGGAGACCTACTTCTGCAGTCATCCTGACCAGCAAGTGAGCCATCTGGCCACCAACCTGGCTATTGACCGCCACCAGCTGGGGGGACGCTTCGTGCCTCAGGAGCGCGAAGACTCCCTGCGACAGCGGGTGATGCACCTGATACTTGACTACCGGCTGGACATCATTGAACAGAGCCTGAAGGACATACAGCGCCAGATGCGCCAGACCAGCAACGACAATGCCAAGACAATGGAACTACTGAGAAAACATAAGGAGACCAAGGAGATACGAGACACGCTGGCAAAACGGCTGGGCAGCGACCTCATTGTTTAAAACGGAAATATGTACTACATTCAAAAAAGAATTGAAATTTCGGCCAGCCACAGACTGACCGTTGACTACGAGAGCAAGTGCACTCAGCTGCACGGCCACAACTGGGTCATCACCATCTACTGTAAAGCCAAGGAGCTGGACCAGAACGGCATGGTGGTTGACTTCACTGAGGTGAAACGAAAGATAAAAAAAGTCCTGGACCATCAGAACCTGAACGACGTACTGCCCTTCAACCCCACGGCCGAGAACATTGCCCGCTGGTGCGTGGAGCAGATTCCACACTGCTACAAGGCCACCGTGCAGGAGAGCGAGGGGAACGTAGCTGCCTATGTGGCCGACGAATGAAACGGGACTGACACAGCCTGAGAGACGTATGGACGGCAAGACCTACAGAGTGAACCACACGTTCTATTCGCTGCAAGGCGAGGGACGCAACACGGGGCGTGCTGCGGTTTTCGTCCGCTTTGCCGGATGCAACCTGCGATGTCCGTTCTGCGATACGGAATTCGACAGCTACAAGGTGATGACTGCCGACGACATCTTACAGGCCATTGCCCCCTACCCTGCCCGCTTCATCGTCCTCACTGGCGGCGAGCCCACACTGCAAGTGGGCGAAGACTTCATTGAACTGCTCCATCAACACGGCTACGAAGTGGCCATGGAGAGCAACGGCACTCGCCCTGCTCCACTCAATCTGGACTGGCTGACGGTGTCGCCCAAGGGAAATGAAAAATGTGAAATGAGAGATGAGAAATGGCGCCAGCCCGACGAGCTGAAGCTGGTGTTTGATGAGCACACTGATCCCGAGGCATTCCTCATGTCTCACTCCTCATTTCTCATTCCTAAGCTCCTTTTCCTTCAGCCCTGCGACACGGGCAACGCCGAGCGCAACACTGTCATCATGCAACGCTGCGTGGACTATATCAAGCACCACCCCCAGTGGCGGCTCTCACTGCAAACACATAAACTCATTCATATTGAGTAAGACCCAGCACCCCTCACCACCTGCCAATAACCACTGACCAACTAACCATCATGAGCTTCCTAGGCATACTCTACTGGCTATCGCGCATCATCGCCATCGGCGCCATCATACACGTGGTGCTCGACAACCGTCAGCCAGCCAAGACCATGGCCTGGGCGCTCGTCATCTATTTCGTGCCTTTCTTCGGTGTCATCGCCTATATTTTCTTCGGCGTGAACCGACGCAAGGAACGGTTTATCAGCCGCCGTTCCATGGACATGCTCACCCGCCGCTCCATGCTGGAGTTCGTGGAGCAACGGGCTGTGGAGATGCCGGCAGAGTATTCCTCGCTGGTCGACCTCTTCGCCAGTCAGAGTGCTTCGCTGCCGTTCATCAACAAGAAAACCGACATTATGACCAGCGGCTATGACTTCTTCCCACGGTTGCTGCACGACATCGCACAGGCCAAGAGCCACATCCACCTGGATATGTACATCTTTGAGGACGATGCACTGGGGCGCCTGGTCAGCGATGCCCTGATAGCCAAGGCTCACCAGGGCGTGGAGGTCAGGGTCATCTATGACGACGTGGGATGCTGGAAGGTGAAGAGCAGTTTCTTTGAGCGCATGCGCAAGGAGGGCATCGACGCCGAGCCTTTCATGCCCGTACACTTCCCTCAGTTCACCAGCAAGGCCAACTACCGCAACCACCGCAAGATTATAGTCATTGACGGGCATGTGGGCTATATTGGCGGCATGAACATTGCTCTGCGCTATGTGAAAGGACCCGCCGGAAAACGGAAATCTGGGGGTGCCACTACCTGGCGCGACACGATGGTGCGCCTGGAGGGCGGCGGTGTGAACGGTTTGCAGCAGGCATTCCTGCTCGACTGGTATTTTGTTGACCGCACACTGCTCTCCGACAGGAAATACTACACCTATCCTGAATACGAGGGTAGCTTGATGCAGACCGTCACCAGTGGCCCTGTGTCGACCTATCCCGAAATCATGCAGGGCTATCTGCGCATCATCATGGCTGCCAAGACGTATGTCTATGTGCAGACACCCTACTTCCTTCCCACCGACCCTGTGTTCCTGGCCATGAAGACGGCAGCCGCCTCGGGCGTCGACGTGCGTCTGATGGTTCCCCGCCACTGTGACGCCCGCTATGTGGACTGGGCCAGCCGCAGCTATCTGCGCGAAGCGGCTGAGGCCGGCATTCACGTAAGCCTCTACGAGCCAGGATTCCTACACTCAAAGATGCTGGTGAGCGATGACATGGTGGCCACCTGCGGTTCCACGAACCTGGACTTCCGTTCGTTTGAGAATAATTTTGAGGGAAATTCTTTCTTCTATGATGCCGACACAGCCATCCGTTTCCGCAACATCTTCCTGGATGACGAGAAACGGTCGGTTCCACTTGACTCCATCCCACGCCGTCTGTCGCCCAACATAGCGCAACGCCTGTGGGAATCGCTCACACGCCTGTTGTCACCACTGCTGTAGCCTATCGGAACAGCGAGAAGTTCACGCTGCCATACTCGCGGTGATCCACTAGGCGGGGATGCTGACTGAAGTCGTTTGCCTTGCCATGCTCAAAGACAAAGACGCCATCTGGAGCCAGCAGGTCGTTCTCAAAGATAAGGTCAGGAATCTGAGGCAGTTTTTCCAGTGCATAAGGCGGATCGGCGAAGATGAAGTCAAATTGCTGATGGCAGGACTTGACAAATTTGAACACATCACCACGGATGGCCAGCCCCGCCTGTGATGCCGGATCGGGGGCAAGACTATTCAGGCACTGCTGAATAAAGCGGTGATGATCGCGGTCCAGTTCCACGCTGACTACCTGACTGCAGCCACGCGACAACAACTCAAGCGTGATGCTGCCCGTGCCTGAGAACAGGTCGAGCGCACGGGCACCGTCGAAATCAATGTAGCCCATCAGCACATTGAAGATATTCTCCTTGGCAAAATCGGTGGTGGGTCTTGCCTTGAACGTACGCGGCACATCAAAACGCCGCCCACGGAACTTTCCTGTGATAATTCTCATTGCTCAGTCCTTGAAAGCGGCCTGTCAACGGCCTTTCACCACGAGTGTCTGCAAGTCAAAAGGCACCCCCTTGATGGCCGTCACGGGATGTTCATTGAAGTCAACCTGCGGATTGATGACAAACACTTTCTGTATGTATCGCTTCAGCTTTTCTACCACAAAGTTCTTCTCAGGAATGTCGCCCATCAGGTGGAGTTCATCAAACTTGGGCGAAAGCTGCAGCTGGTTCCACACATAAGCCACGAAGAAGATGGCATCTTCAGCCTTGCTGGCATCAAAGGAATTGCAGAACTTGAAACGGTTCTGCTGGAAAGAGAATATTTCCAGTCGCTTCTCATGGAAATAGCCGTAGAGCTTGTAGCGTACGCCGGTGAAGCTGCGCTGGTGCATGTAGCGCCAGACGGGCTGTATGGCGGTGACCAGTCGCATGTTCTGGAAATGGTCGTCGAGCACTAGCTTCAGGTCCTTGTTCATGGAGAACACAGCCACAGCATTCAGGTCGGGCACCACATTATAAAAGATGGCATCCTTTTCATTGTAGGGGAAGGCATGGTTATGAAGCAGCTCCTTCTGTCCCTCCTCAAACATTTCAATGGGCACCATCAGCACATCGCTGTCAATCACCACACGCACTCTTGGCGGTGCCTGAAGCAGCAAGTCGCTGTTCTTGAAGGCATCACGAAGATTGGCAGCCATTGACATGCTACTCTTCACTACATAGGGTTCATAAACGATGTCATCGCTGTCATCGCTCTGCTGGAGCATCGCCATGGTGCTCCGGCCCAGCCGAATAGTCAGCCGTTTGTGCTGATTTGTGGTTTCCGCCATCTCGCAATTCCTGTTGTTTATTAGCTGATTGCCGCTCATGAACCACGCTTCTCACGCAAAGAGCCAACAGCACTATGGCCAGCACTGCCAAGAAGACGTTTGTCCATTTGTCGCTAAGCTTCATATCGCTTGCAAAGGTACGAAAAAGTTGGGATTTGAAAGAGAGGACAAAAGAGTTTTCTTCCCTTGATTCCACAAAAAAAGTTAAAAACCATGCAGAAGTATCTTTTCTCATTAACGCACTCCTGACTTTATTCGTACCTTTGCAATATGATTACGGATGAACTGCGCTACAGAATCAGGCAAGCTTTCGGCCATGTACCCACGGCGGAACAGGAAACTGCGATGGGAGTATTTGCTCAATTCCTGACTGACCGCCAGCCTTTTGCAGCCATGATTCTGCGTGGTTCGGCTGGCACGGGAAAGACTTCGCTGGCCGCAGCCATCGTCAGGGCGATGCTTTCCATGAAGCAAAAGCTGATGCTGCTGGCACCCACGGGTAGGGCAGCAAAGGTGTTCTCACTCTATGCCGGACACCCTGCCTACACCATTCATCGGCGTATCTACAGGCAGCGCTCGGCGGGCGACCTGTCGGCTTTCAACCTCAACGACAATCTCTACCGCGACACACTATTCATTGTTGACGAGGCATCCATGATTGCCGCCAGCAGCAACGACAGCAACTTTGGCTCGGGCTCGCTGCTCAGTGATCTGGTCTACTTTGTCTACCATGGCCAGAACTGCCGGTTGCTCCTCATTGGCGACCACGCCCAGCTACCACCCGTAGGCGAAGAGGACAGCCCGGCACTCATGGCCCCGGCGCTACAAGGGTTCGGCCTGACTGTCTACGAAGCAGAGCTTTCGGAAGTGCTGCGCCAAAGCCAAATGTCGGGCATTCTCTTCAATGCCACCCGCATCCGGCTGCAGGCCTCCGAGGAGGAGAACCTCCAGCTGCCGCTCATCCGCTTCCACGGATTCAGCGACATTGTCAGCTTGCCTGGCAACGAGCTGATAGAGGCCTTGGCCTCCAGCTTCAGCCGCGTAGGGCTGGACGAGACCATGGTCATCAACCGTTCAAACAAGCGTGCCAACATCTACAACCAGGGCATCCGCAACTCAGTACTGGACCGCGAGGAAGAGCTGTGTCGCGGCGACCAGCTGATGATTGTAAAGAACAACTACTTCTGGTGCAAGGAAAAGGATGAGGGACTGCCCCCCTTCCTGGCCAATGGCGACCGTTGTGTGGTACAGCGGGTGCGCAATGTGCATGAGCTGTATGGTTTCCGCTTTGCCGACATCACTATCCAACTGCCAGACTACAACGACTACGAGCTGACGGTGACGGCCCTCCTTGACACGCTGCATACAGAGGCCCCGGCCCTCAGCCGCGAACAACAGGAGCAACTATATGAGAAAGTGATGGAGGACTATGCCGACCTGCCCATAAAAGCCGACCGGTTGAAGGCACTGCGGGCCGATGCCCACTACAATGCGCTGCAAGTGAAATACGGCTATGCCGTCACATGTCATAAGGCACAGGGCGGACAGTGGGCCCATGTCTACATTGACCAGGGCTATATGACCGACGACATGCTTACTCCTGAATATCTGCACTGGCTCTACACTGCCCTGACCCGCGCCACGGAGAAAGTGTTCCTCGTCAACTGGCCAGCCACCCAGACTGAGACGCCATGAGCTCATGCCCGTATCAAAGAATTGACTTTTACGAATTGAATCTTATGCTCTCTGCATTATGAACTACGAATATCTGATTGAGAAGTATTATCCAGAAGACGACGACCTTCGCCGCCTCCTGCTGAAACATTCGCGCCAAGTGGCCGACCGCTGTCTGCTCATCGCCAAGAAGCACCCTGAGCTGAGTGTCGACGCCTCATTCCTGGAAGAAGCCGCTATGCTTCACGACATAGGCATACGCTGGTGCCACGCTCCCAGCATCTTTTGCAATGGCACCGAGCCCTACATCTGCCATGGCCTGATAGGCGCCCAACTGATGCGTCGAGAAGGCTACGAGTTGCATGCCCGCATCTGTGAGCGCCACACAGGAACTGGCATCACCCGCGAGCAGATAGAGCGCCAGCAGCTGCCCCTGCCCCCAGCCGACTATATCCCCCAGTCACTGGAAGAGCAGATTGTGTGCTATGCCGACAAGTTCTATTCCAAATCGCATCCCGACCGAGTGCTCACCGTGGTCCAGACGGCCCAGAGTCTGGAAAAATTCGGCCATGAAGGCGTTGAGAAGTTCCTCGGCTGGGCTGCACGCTTTGAATAGCGTCAAAAATAGGACGTGGTTAACGTTAAACTATGGTAAACGCGGCGATATTCGGGATTTTTGATGTAATTTTGCAGCCGTGAATCAAAGAACGGGTACACTGGTCTTCGTGCTGGCCTTCATTTTGCTGTGGGCCTGCACGCCTTCGTCGCTCTTCAAAGGAAGCTCCAAAGAAGAGGCCGCTCCCGCTGTGGTTCCATCAGCCCAGACTACGGCTTCAGCGAACGACTCCGTCCCTTCTGCCGTGCTTCCCAGCCTGACCGACACGCTCAAGACGCTCATTTCCGCCGTGCCCACCGACACCATTGACTCGCTTTCAGCCCCACAGGCACTCAGCGACTCTCTGGCCGCCAAGGCCGACAGTGCCCTGCGGAATCCGGTAGCATCCGACTTTGACTCTATCTCCTTCCCCACTGGCGATGCCCCGGCCCATGCAGCCCTGAAGCGCGACACCACCAACATGGACTCGCTGGAACTGGCCATCTACAAATACAACAAGGTCATCGACGACTCCCTGCGCCTGGATTCGCTGAACCGCCAGAAGAAAAACGGCATTGACGCCCCCGTGGTTTTCTCGGCCAATGACTCGCTCATCTACGAGGCTTCCTCGGGCATGGCCCATCTCTTTGGCTCGTCGCATGTGGAGTACCAGAACATGGACCTGAAGAGTGACCGAATCTACATGTGCCTTGACTCTTCACTCGTACATGCCACCGGCTCGCGCGACTCACTGGGCAAAATTTATGGCACGCCCGTATTCGTAATGGGTAGCGACACCTACGAGAACGACACCATGGCCTTCAATTTCAAAACGAAAAAAGGCCTCATTCAGCAGGTGTACACCCAGCAGGAAGACGGTTTCCTGACGGCCGAGATAGCCAAGCGCGGTGCCAATGGCGAGTTGTTCCTGGGCCACGGCAAATACACCACCTGCGATGACCCACACCCCGATTTCTACATTGCCATGTCGCGCGCCAAGGTACGCCCGGGCCGCGATGTCGTCTTTGGTCCTGCCTATCTTGTAGTGTGCGATGTGCCTATCCCGCTGGCCATCCCCTACGGATTCTTCCCCTTCTCAAAGAGTTACTCCAGCGGATTCATCATGCCCACCTATGGTGACGAGACTGAGCGCGGCTTCTATCTGCGCGACGGCGGCTACTACTTTGCCATCAGCGACAAAATGGACCTGAAGCTGCTGGGCGAAATCTATACCAAGGGCTCGTGGGGATCCTCCGCAGCCAGCAACTACCGCAAGCGCTACCGGTTCAGCGGCTCCTTCTATGCCAGCTATCAGAATTCCGTCACCGGCGAGAAGAACATGCCCGACTATGCCAAGCAGACCAGCTTCAAGATTCAGTGGAGCCACCGGCAGGACCCCAAGGCCAACCCCTTCAGCAATCTCTCGGCATCGGTGAACTTTGCCACGTCGAGCTATGAGCGCAACAACCTGACGTCGATGTACAACCCGCAGTCAATGACGCAGAGCACCCGCACATCGTCAGTCAGCTACTCCACCAATTTCTCCAGCATCGGCATGAGCATCAGCACGCAGATGAACCTCAGCCAGAACATGAAGGACTCAACGATAGCCCTGACCATGCCCGACCTGAACATCACCATCTCGCGCTTCTACCCCTTCAAGCGCAAGAAGATGGTTGGCAAGGAGCGATGGTATGAAAAAATCTCTATGAGCTATACCGGCCGCTTCTCGAACTCCATCAACACCAAGGAGGACAAGATTGCCCATTCGAACCTCATCAAGGACTGGCGAAACGGCATGCAGCACTCTATACCCATCAGCGGCAACTTCACCGCGCTGGGCTATATCAACATCAATCCGTCGTTCAACTTCACTGACCGCACCTACACCAACAAGACCCTGAAGTCATGGGATGCAGCGGCCAACAAGGAAGTGGCCGATACCGTGTACGGTCTGTACAATGTCTACAACTGGAACCTGTCGCTCTCGGCATCCACCAAGCTGTACGGATTCTACATTCCCTCACGTAAGCTCTTCGGCGATAAGATTGACCGTGTGCGCCATGTCTTCACCCCCTCCATCAGCTTCAGCTATGCACCCGACTTCAGTGCCTCGCGCTATGGCTACTACCAGTCCTACCAGAAGACTGATGCTGAGGGCAATGTGACGCTGGTGGAGTATTCGCCCTACACGGGGTCACTCTACGGCGTGCCGGGAAAGGGGAAGACAGGAAGCATCAGCTTTGACGTGTCAAACAATATTGAGATGAGAGTTAAGAGCGATGCCGACACCACAGGTTTCAAGAAGCTGAGCATCATTGACGAGCTGGGAGGCTCCATGTCCTACAACATGGCCGCCAAGGTGCGTCCCTGGAGCGATCTTTCCACCCGCATCCGACTGAAACTGAGCAAGAACTATACGTTCAACCTCAATGCCGTCTTTGCCAGCTACGTCTACGAGGCCGACTCCGTGGGCGCCACGCCAAGAGTCAGCGACCACCAGACCTACTGGGGCATGGGCAAGCTGGGACGCTTCCAGGGCATGTCGCAGAACCTGTCCTACACCCTGAGCAACGATAAGATTGCCAAATGGATCAAGTGGCTGAAGGGTGAGCGCGACGAGGACGACAAGACCAAAAAGCGCCGTGGCACAGACGATGAGGACGACGACTATGAGGACGAGGACGAGTATGATGTTGACACCAACATTGACCGCGACCTGGAGAAAGGCAAGCATGGGGCCAAGCGCGAATCGGCCGGAAAGGCCGATACCGACGAGGACGGATACATGCCCTTCTCGCTGCCCTGGTCGCTCAGCTTCGGCTATGGTATCACCATGCGCGAGGACAACAACGTGAAGCGCTTCAACTACAACACCATGCGCTATCCCTACAAGTTCACTCAAAACCTCAACATCAGCGGAAACATACGCATCAGCGACGGCTGGAACATCAGCTTCTCCTCAGGCTACGACTTTGAGTACAAAAAGATTTCCATGACCACAGCCTCGCTCAGCCGCGACCTGCACTGTTTCAACATGTCGTGCTCAGTGGTGCTGGCCCCCTACACCAGCTACAACTTCTCCTTCCGCTGCAATGCCAGCACGCTCACCGATGCCCTGAAGTACGACAAGCGCTCCTCCTATTCCAATGCCGTTCAGTGGTATTAAATCCACATTCTCTCCATTTTCTTACGCGCGCGCGTATATTTCGCGCGAATAGAAGTGCTACAAGTGCTACCGTCAGCGCTAACCAACTGAAGTTGTGATATTTACGGGTGCATTTTGACTTTTGGAAAGTGCTACCGGAAATGCTACAAGTGCTACCGGTGAGACTCCGACTTGTCCTTGTCACAAAACGGCGGCGTTTTTTTCCAAAAAGTCAACGAGATTTTCCAAAAAGTCAACGAGATTTTTCAAAAAGTCGACGCCATTTTTTGAAAAGTCGGCGCCGCATGAAAAAAAACCGATGAGACATACAGAAAAGTCGCGGCCCGACTTTTCTGTATGTCTCATTTCTGCACAAAAGCACCTAAATGTGCAGGTAGCAGTTCACCCCTGCCAGTAGCATTTCCGGTAGCATTTTCCAAAAGTCAAAATGCACCCGCAAAACACTGTTTTTCAACCCATTACAGTCGATGGTAGCACTTGTAGCACTTTCTTTCGTCCTATATAACGCGCGTGCGCGTAAGGGCCGTACATTCGTACATTCGTCTTAGATACAGATACAGGAAATACCGTTGACGCTTATTAAGCATCGGCCAAAGTGCATCAACTGCTACAGAGGCTGCATACTATTCCTAGTTTGTTGTGGCTATTGTCCCTTAAACTGGCGCAGTTTCTGTGACCAGTATTTGCGCACGTCGCGCCATTTATAATAAGGAAAGGTATTGGTGTCAACGGGCAGGCTCACCTCGCGCTCGTTCAGCAGAGCCTTCATCAGAATCTGGCCCTTACCCTTCTCTGGGCGATAGAAGATGAGCTGAATGTTGCAAGCCATGGGAAAGATGCGATAGTTGCGCCACTGGCTGTCCAGCTGCTCCAAATCATCCACCACTGCACCGCAGTTGTCAAGCTCCAGCAGACAGGCCAGCGGCATCACGCACACCTCATGACCAAAGCGCAAGGTGGCCTGCGTCTTGCGAAGTGCCACGCAGGTGTCGGCCGTCTGAATGATGTTCTCCAGCAGATTGGCCTGCGAGAAAGGCATGATGCTGCCCGTCAGGGGCGATGGTCCGTAGTTCTGATACCATCCGGCGTTCTGAATGCGCCACATGTCGTAGATTTCGTCCTGAGTGAAAAGGTGCAGCAGGTCAGGGGCATCGTCATGGCTCTGCATGTTGATGGCCACCTCAAACAGCTGACGCATCAGCCGGTCAGTATTCACACTGTCCTCGGCCCATTTCACATCGTTGAACAGCACGCCGGTCAGGCGCTCAGGGTGGGTGTGCTTCCTGGCGAACTCCCTGTGTGCCTGGTCACCCTTGCCGCCATTTTCCTTCACACGGCCTTCCCAGTTCTGGTTCAGATAGTATTGCAGGGCGTCGCTCACGTCATTATGGATGTGGGCACTGGGGTTGGCAGCCATCAGTTCCTCACACTCGGCAATCATTGACAGGATGCAGCGGTTCACCGTGGTAGAGCGGGCGTCGATGGGCACGTCGGGGCTCTTGAAGATTTCAGGGAAGTGCTCTGCGAGGCGCTTACCTATGCCATGGTGCTGGCGCTCGCCCACGGTGGTCAGGTCGCCCAGGCGCTTATAGGTGGTCTTGTTGAACAATTCCAGGCGTCGCAGCGTCTCCTGCCCTTCCCTGGTCAGCTTGCCTTCTTTGCGCGCCTTGCGCAGCGGACGCAACACGCGCTCATAGTCATCCTTGCCAATCAACCAGCGGGAACCGTGCCGGCCATAGTGCGACATGTAGAAAGGTACGTAGCCCTCGGGGGCTGGCGTGTAGTTGAAATCGGGCAACTGGCGGTCATAGTCCAGATAGTTTGAGCCTGCCAGCCAAGGATTCTGGTTAATCTCCTCACGGGCCGTCGTCCCGCTGGTCAGCACTGAGGCCCTCTCCGTGGTCTGCGCCGAAGCTGTCAGCACTGTCAGGCTTAGAACCATTCCAAAAAGTCTTTTCATAACAGATTGTTTTAAAATTTTTTGCAAATATACAAGTTTTTTTTCGTTTTTGAAAGCTTTTATCATTTTTTTTTCCTACCTTTGCATCATCATGAAAAAAATATGCGTATTGCTTTTAGCCTGCTGCCTGGGACTGACCGCCTTTGGGCAGGCATCTTTCGGAGAGAAGCCACGCCTGGTCGTGGGTATCGTTGTCGACCAGATGCGCTGGGATTACCTCAGCCGCTACTACGACAAGTTTACTGACAACGGATTCAAGCGGCTCATCAATCAGGGCTATTCGTGCAACAATTGCCTGATTAACTATATCCCCACCATCACCGCCATCGGCCATACCTCGGTCTACACGGGCACATCGCCTGCCTACCATGGCATTTGCGGCAACAACTTCTATATTGACGGCCAGAAGACCTACTGCTGCGCCGACAGCACCGTACAGGCCGTGGGCAGCGATAGCAAGAATGGGCAGATGTCGCCACGCAACATGCTGTCCACCACCATAGGTGACCAGCTGCGCCTGCACACCGACTTCGGCTCGAAGGTCATCGGCATCAGCTACAAGGACCGTGCCGCCATTCTGCCCGCCGGGCACTCGGCCAATGCCGCCTATTGGCTAGACCTGGACAAAGTGAACTTCATCAGCAGCACCTACTACATGACGCAGCTGCCCAAGTGGGTGGAGGATTACAACAAAAAGCTCAGCAAGAACAAGGAAGCGCAGAAGGCCGGCAAGGACATAGGCCTCTCGCCCATCTGTGGCACCATCACCACCGACATGGCCATTGCAGCCCTGAAAGGCGAGAAGCTGGGCATGGGCCAGCACACCGACATGCTCTGCGTCAGCTTCTCACAGACCGACGTCATCGGACATAAGTACGGCACTCGTGGCGAGCATACCGACGAAGCCTATCTGCAACTGGACCGCGACCTGGGCCGACTGCTGAAAGCCCTCGACACGCAGGTGGGCGAAGGTAAATATCTGGTATTCCTGACGGCCGACCACGGCGCTGCCCACAACTATAAGTTCATGCAGGACAACAAGCTAGCTGCCGGACCCTGGTCCACGTCCAAGATGCAGAAGCGCATTGAGGCCTATGTGGCCGAACGGCTGGGCAACAAGAAGAATGTGATTGGCGACGCTCTTGACTATCGCCTCTACCTCGACCATGCCTCTATAGCCGAGCAGGGCCTGGATGCTGAGCAGGTGAAGGAACTGGTCGTTGAGGCCGTCAGACAGGAGAAAGACATCATCTTTGCCACCGCCTTTGAGGACCTGGGCACCTCCGCCCTACCAGCACTTCTGCGCGAACGCGCCCTGATGGGCTACTATCCTGGCCGTTCCGGCGACATCTATTTCGTAGTGAAGCCTGGGTTCTATGAATATGGTACCTGGTCGTCGCCCATTGGCACCACTCATGGTGAATGGAACCCCTACGACGCACACATTCCCTGCCTCTTCTTCGGCTGGCGCGTGTCCCATGGTGCCACCTCACGCGAGGTGCACATCACCGACATTGCCCCCACCGTCTGCCAGCTGCTGCACATTCAGCAGCCTGATGCCTGCACGGGCGAGCCCATCATTGAGATTACAAAATAGAAGTTCAGAAGGGGCGGCAGAGTTACTGCCGCCCCTTCTGAACCTATACTTCCGTCATCAGTTGGCCATGTCGCTGATGAACTTGATGCGCACCAGCCTGATCTCGTCCTCGGAGAAGTCAGAGCCGAACTCACGATAAGCAGCCTCCAAGTCGTCTTTCTCCTGCTCGGCAAAGAAGTCGCAAATGTCGGCCACATCCTCGGGATCCATGATTTCATTGAGGAAATAGTCAATGTTGATTTTGTTTCCGCTGTAGAGGACTATGCCCTCCAGCTCGTCGAGCATCTCTTCAAAGTCGATGCCCAAGGCGTTGGCTATGTCGTCAAGCGCAATGCGACGGTCAATGTTCTGCAGAATCTTCAGCTTGCGCATGGAGTCCTTGGCCTTCGTGCGCACGCGCAGGTCACTCTGCCGCTCAATGTCGTTCTCCTCGCAGTACTGCTTGATCAGACTGACGAACTCCTTGGCATAGGGCTGCCGCGTCTTGCCATCGCCAACGCCCTGGATGTTCTTCAACTCCTCCAGCGTTACGGGGTAGTAGGTGGCCATCTGCTCCAGTGATACATCCTGGAAGATGACGTAGGGCGGGCGCTCCAGCTTGCGCGACCACTTCTTGCGCAGGTCATGGAGCATGGCTGACAACGTGGGGTCAAGGGCACTGGTGCCTCCCTCGCCGCTGGCCAGATCATCATCCTCATTGAACTCATGATCCTCCACAACCATGAACGAACGCGGGTTCTTGATGAACTTCTTACCGGCGGCGGTGACCTTCAGCAAGCCGTAGTTCTCCACCTCCTTGGCCAGATAGCCCATGATGAGGGCCTGGCGGATGACGGGATTCCAGATTTTCGGATTCTCGTCCTCGCCCGATCCGTACTCATCCAGCTCATTGTGCTTGTGGGCCAGGATCTCGTCAGTTTCGCGGCCGGTGATAAAGTCTATGACATAGTCTGAACGGAAATTCTCCTTGATGGCCAGTATGGCTTTCAGGGCGATGACCAGCTGGTTGGCTGCCTCAATCTTGGTACCGGGATGCAGGCAGTTGTCGCAGTTGTGACAGTTGTCCTCCTTGTACTCCTCGCCGAAATAGTGAAGCAACATCTTCCTGCGGCACACCGATGTCTCGGCATAGGCGGCCGTCTCTTGGAGCAGCTGGCGGCCAATGTCTTGCTCGGCCACGGGTTTCCCTTCCATGAACTTGTCAAGCTTCTGCAAGTCCTTATAGCTGTAGAAGGCGATGCACAGGCCTTCGCCACCGTCGCGACCGGCACGCCCGGTCTCCTGATAATAGCCTTCCAGCGATTTAGGAATATCGTAGTGGATGACGAATCGCACGTCGGGCTTGTCAATACCCATGCCAAAGGCAATGGTAGCCACGATGACGTCAATTTTCTCCATCAGGAAGTCGTCCTGAGTCTGCGTGCGGGTAGCAGTATCCAGTCCGGCATGATAGCACTGAGCCTTGATGTCGTTGGCCCGTAACACTTCGGCCAGGTCTTCCACCTTCTTGCGCGACAGGCAATAGATGATTCCGCTCTTCCCCGGGTGCTGCTTGATGAAGCGCACGATGTCCTTGTCTATTTCCTTGGTCTTGGGCCTCACCTCATAGTAGAGGTTTGGCCTGTTGAACGAGCTCTTGAACTCGGTGGCATCCAGGATGCCCAGGCTCTTCTTGATGTCGGTGCGCACCTTATCAGTGGCCGTGGCCGTCAAGGCAATGACGGGTGCCTTTCCTATCTCATTGATGATAGGCCGTATGCGGCGATACTCCGGGCGGAAATCGTGTCCCCACTCCGAGATGCAATGGGCCTCGTCAATGGCATAGAACGACACCTTGACTGAGCGCAGGAACTCAATATTGTCCTCCTTCGTCAGCGATTCGGGAGCCACATAGAGCAACTTGGTGTGCCCTTGGCGGATATCCTCCTTCACCTGGTCGATGGCCGTCTTGTTCAGTGACGAATTCAGGAAATGGGCTGTTCCCTCCTGCTCGCTCAGATTAGCTATGAAGTCCACCTGGTTCTTCATGAGCGCGATGAGTGGCGAGATAACAATGGCGACGCCGTCCATGAGCAGCGACGGCAGCTGGTAGCACAGCGACTTGCCGCCTCCGGTGGGCATCAGCACGAAGGTGTTCTTGCCATCCAGCACATTGCGGATGATGGCCTCCTGATCGCCCTTGAAAGTGTCGAAGCCGAAATATTTCTTCAGGGCTGCATTAAGGTTAGTCTTCTTGGTCATAGGCTTGACTTGTATTTATTCCAGATGCGACTTGTTCAGCTGCTGATTCACGTACTCCTTGGTCACCTCGAACTTTTTGACCCGCTTGGAGGGCACGTCGAACATGGCATCCATCATGACGCTCTCCACGATGGAGCGCAGTCCGCGGGCTCCCAGCTTGTATTCCACCGCCTTGTCGACAATGGTTTCCAGAGCTTCGTCAGTGAATGTCAGCTCAATGCCATCCATTTCAAACAACTTCTTGTACTGCTTGATGATGGAGTTCTTGGGTTCTATCAGGATGCGGCGCAGTGCTGGCCTGTCGAGAGGATTCAGATAAGTGAGGATAGGCAGACGGCCGATAATCTCAGGAATGAGTCCGAAGGACTTCAGGTCTTGCGGCTGCACGTACTTCATCATGTCGTCCTTGTCTATCTTTCTGACGTTCTGCACCGAGTTGTAGCCCACGGTGTGGGTATTCAGGCGCTGGGCAATCTTGCGCTCTATCCCGTCGAAGGCACCGCCGCAGATGAAAAGGATGTTACGTGTGTCCACATGGATATACTCCTGGTCGGGATGCTTGCGTCCGCCCTGTGGCGGCACATTCACCGTGGTTCCCTCCAGCAGTTTCAGCAGTCCCTGCTGAACGCCCTCGCCGCTCACGTCACGGGTGATGCTGGGATTGTCGGCCTTGCGGGCTATCTTGTCAATCTCGTCAATGAACACGATACCGCGCTGAGCAGCCTCCACCTTGAAATTGGCCACTTGTAACAGACGCGACAAGATGCTCTCCACGTCCTCGCCCACATAGCCAGCCTCAGTGAAGACGGTGGCATCGACAATGGTGAAGGGCACGTCGAGCAATTTGGCGATGGTACGAGCCATCAGCGTCTTGCCTGTGCCCGTGGGACCCACCATGATAATGTTCGACTTCTCTATTTCCACGCCATCGTCGTCGTTGTGGGGCTGGCGCAGGCGCTTATAATGGTTATAGACGGCCACTGACAGATAGCGCTTGGCTTCGTCCTGACCGATGATATACTGATCCAGATAATCCTTGATTTCGCGGGGCTTGGGCACACGCTCCAGTTTGAACTGGGTGTCGTCCTCTTTTGCGGCACTGTCGAAGCCCGACTCCTTCACTATCTGGTAAGCCTGCTTGGCACAGTCCTCGCAAATGTATCCATTCACGCCGGTAATGAGCAGTTTCACTTCGCGCTCACTGCGCCCGCAGAAATTGCATTGTTTCTTCATTTCTTCTTCAGCACCTGGTCTATCATTCCATATTCGCGTGCCTCTTCGGCCGTCATCCAGTAGTTACGGTCGCTGTCGGCCCACACCTTGTCATAGTCAGTGTGCGAATGGTCAGCAATGATGGTATAGAGTTCCTTCTTCAGCTTTTGTATTTCGCGTGCCTCAATCTCAATGTCGCTGGCCTGACCTTGCACACCGCCCAGGGGCTGGTGAATCATAACACGGCTGTGGGGCAGTGCCGAGCGCTTGCCCTCAGTGCCGGCCACCAGCAGTACTGCGGCCATAGAGGCAGCCATGCCCGTGCAAATGGTAGCCACGTCGCTCTGTATGAACTGCATGGTGTCATAGATGCCCAGTCCGGCATAGACACTACCGCCAGGGGAGTTGATGTAGACATTGATATCCTTTCCAGGATCGGTGGAGTCCAGATAGAGCAGCTGGGCCTGCAGCACGTTGGCCGTATAGTCGTTCACCTCGGTGCCAAGGAAGATGATGCGGTCCATCATCAGTCGGCTGAACACGTCGAGCTGTGTCACGTTCAGCTGGCGCTCCTCCAGAATGTAGGGGTTCATGTACTGCGCCTGGGCGCTCATCACATCGTCGAGCACCTGACCACTCAGGCGCAAGTGCTGTGTTGCATATTTTCTAAAGTCGTTCATCATGATTCTATAGATTTTCCGTTTGTAGATACAAAGTTAATAAAAAAAATCAATTTCCAAATTCTTTTTATGTTTTTTTTGCGAAAAAAAAGCGAAGGGGGAAAAAAGAGCAAGTGACATTTGGAACATAATATAGTCAAAAAGGACTGCCTGGACATGTTTTCAGGGCTCTGCGCATTTTATTCATGCGTGCGCGCGCATATATAACGTGCGCGCGCATATATAAATAATGAAATCCCCAGAACAGCATTAGTGATGCGCCCCGGGGATAATTCTATCAGGAAGAGCTAATTACTGCTGCATCAGCTTGTTGAACTCATCGAGTGTGACCTCCTTAATGTTGAGTTTCACCACCTGCTTCAAGGCCTGCATCAGCTTCACGTCGATAGCGCGCTCCACATAGTTCTCAATGTTCTCGCGCTTCTTCAGCTGCTCCTCGGCGTAGTTGTCAAGCACATCGTCGGGCACATTATTCATGCCGTACTGGGCAAACTGCTGGCGAATGGCACCCTTGGCAATCTGCTTCAGGTCGTCGTCCTCCACCTTGACATTGTTGGCGGCCACCAGCTGCTCTTTTATCAGATGCCACTTCAGCTCCTTGATGCTGCCCTCAAAGTTCTTCTCCACGTAGTCCTCGCCCTTGTCCTTGTTGTTGTTCAGCATGATGCGCTTCAGCAGGGCCTCGGGGAACTGCAGGTCACCCACTTTCTTTTCCAGATAGGCACGCACATCCTGCAGGAACTTGAAGTCGCTGTTGCCAACCAGCTGGGGCTTGATGCTATCAGCAATTTTCTGGCGGAATTCAGCCTCGTCCTTCACATTACCCTCGCCGAAGATACGGTCGAAGAGTTCCTGGTCAATGGCATGGGGCTGGAAGTGGCGGATGGCGGTCAACTGGAAGCTGAAGTCGGCATCCAGATCCTTCACCTTCTCCTTGTCCATCTTCAGCAGGGCTGCCACCTCAGCATCATTGTCGGGATAGGCCTTCTTGGGGTTGAAGATGATGATGTCGCCAGGCTTTGCACCGTCGAACTTTTTCTTCTCTTCCTCTCCCTTCACATAGCTGGGCATGACCATGGCACCCGACACCTCAATACCGCCTTCCAGGGTGTTACCCTCAGCGTCCAGCTGTCGCAGGTCACCAGTCAGCGTGTCATTGCCGCTCCATTCCTGAGCCTCTACGAACTCGCCGGCCTGGCTCTGGAACATCTGCACCTGGTCGTTGATAATCTTGTCATCCACCTTGATGTCGTAGTAGTCAATCTTGTCTTTGTCGTTCAGCTCAGCCTTGAATTCGGGAGCCACGGCAATATCGAAGACGAACTCAAAGGGGCCGTCGCCCTGCAAGTCCTGAGGTTTCTGCTTCTCCTCATTGGGCATTGGCTCGCCCAGCATCTGTATTTTATTCTCGCGAACATATTCATAAAGTTTCTCACCCAGCACGCGGTTCACCTCGTCCACCTTGATAGCGGTGCCATACTGGCGCTTGATGAGGCCAAGGGGCACCATGCCAGGACGGAATCCGGGCACCTGTGCCTTCTTGCGATATTCCTTCAACTTCTTGTCTACCTCTGCCTGGTAGTCAGCCTGCTCAATTGTGATGGTCATCAGACCATTCACCTTGTCGGCGCATTCAAACTGAATATTCATTTCTTTTATTGATTTACAAATTATTACTTTTCCGATTTGGGGTGCAAAATTACGCATAATTGGCGTAATTACGGCAAGTTTACCATTTTTTAACACGGAAGTGCATCGTCAGCAATTGGCGATGCACCTCTAGAAGTCGTGATTTCCTTAGCATTTTCAGTTAAGGTAAGTCTGGTTGGTTTAGCTAGTGCAAAGGTAATGCTTTTTTCTTTTACGGCAAAACATTTTGCAACAATTTTTTACTGCACCAGGAAAATGCCCTCGTCAGAGATGGTGATCAGCCGACGACGGTACAGGTCGCCGACGGCCCGTTTGAAAGCCTTTTTTGACACGTGGAAGCGGTCAACGATGAGCTCTGCCGGCGAATTGTCGCTCAGGTTGCACCGCCCGCCGTTCTCATAGAGGTAGCGCAACAGCACCTCGGCGAAATCGAGCGTCTGCTGCCGGCCTGTGGGCTGCAGGGTGACATCCACCTTGCCATCCTCGCGCACGTGGTCCACATAGGCCGTCATGCGGTCGCCAGCGTGCAAGGTCTGGAAAATCTGATTATCGTAGAGCTGGCCCTGATAGCGGTTGTCTATGATGACCTTGAAGCCCAGGTCGGTCTTCTGCCATACCAGGCAGTCGCAGGACTGTCCGTGTCGTAGACGATTGTCGTCGGTGAGCATGTTGCAGCTTTCCAAGTATTTCTCCACCTTGGCAGTGGCCATGAGGCGATGTGAGGCCTCGTCTTCCTTCACGTAGACAACGTATCCCTTGCCCCGCTGCATGCGCTGTTTCTGCTCTCGAAAGGGGCAGAACAGGTCTTTCATCAGGCCCCATTTGAGAAATGCGCCATACTGATTGGTCCAGGCCACTTCCAGGAAGGCAAATTGTCCCACTTTGACCAAAGGCCGCTCTGTAGTGGCCACCAGGCGTTCCTCCTGATCAAGATAGATGAACACCTCCAGCTCGTCGTCAATGTGCATTTCCGGGGTGACATAGCGCTGTGGCAGCAGGATGTCGCCCGTCTGCTCGTCGCCCTCCAGATAGATGCCTGGGTCAGTGCGGCGCAGAATTTTCAGTGTGTTATAATCGCCAAGTTTAATCATTTCTTTCGGTTTCTGAATTTTCTAGATTGTCTAGATCGTCTGGTTTTTCTTGATGGGCTAGATTTTCTGGTTGATTTGTAGTGGGCTGGGCATCTGTGTCCAGGCTGGTCTCCAGCAGCCCATCGCGCATGTGGATGGTGCGGTCAGTGAGGGTGGCCAGCTGCTCATCGTGGGTGACGATGACGAAGGTCTGTCCGAAGCGGTCGCGCAGATCAAAGAACAACTGGTGCAGCTCCTGCTTGTTCTTCGTGTCGAGCGACCCCGAGGGCTCATCGGCCAGGATGACGGCGGGATTGTTCATCAGCGCCCGAGCCACGGCTATGCGCTGCTTCTCGCCACCCGACAGTTCGGCTGGCTTGTGGTGGGCGCGGTCAGTGAGCCCCATGAAGCTGAGCAGCTCCTCGGCGCGAGCCTTGGTGTCCTTGCCCGATTTGCCTGCTATAAAGGCGGGAATCATGATGTTTTCTTCGGCTGTGAACTCAGGCAGCAGTTGGTGAAACTGGAACACGAAACCCAGATGGCGGTTGCGAAAATCGCTGAGTGCCTTCTGTGACAGGCTGGTGGTGTCAATACCGTCTACGAGCACCGTTCCAGCATCAGGTCGGTCCAAGGTGCCGATAATCTGGAGCAGTGTCGTCTTGCCGGCACCACTAGGCCCCACGATGCTGACTATCTCCCCTTTGGCGATGTTCAGATCGATGCCTTTGAGCACTTGCAGCGCCCCGAAGCTCTTGGTGATTCCTTGTACTTCTATCATATTATCCTATTCTAAGTTCTCTGGTGAATTATTTCTCTTCGGCCGATGCAGTCGCCGCAGGATGGCATCGTAGATGCTCGACTCCTCCTGATGCTGGGCTTCGGTGAAGCTCATGCGGTCCTCCTTCTGGGCACCGTACTGGTCGGGGAAGACAATCATCAGGTTCTTCCCCGAGAAATACTTCTGCAGCTCGTCGGGCAGCTGCTCCAGCGCGTTCTTGTAGGAGATGGTGCCTTTACGGGCTGTCACCACCACAAACATGTGGTCGGGCGCTATGTTGCTAGCCAGCTGGGGCAGCTCATTCCAATGGCCCATCAGGGTATACTTCGTGCGCATGCTAGCATGGTGCTGGCTGATGTATTCTCTAATCAGGTCCAGTGATTCCTGACGCCCATGGAACTCAATGAGGCAGTCCAGCTGTCCGGCAAAGCGGCAGAGACGCTCCAGCCAGCGGTGGAAGCCCGGCTCAAACTCTGCCCTTGACGGGACGGCCACCTGAATGCGCCTCAAGGTAGACAGAGGCTGCACGAAACGGGTGAGAAGAATCTGCCGGTTCAGGCCATTATAAAGGCTCTGTATGAAGTCGCCCCAGAATTTGGGACTACGCTCGGTATGCACGTGCATGCCCATGACAATTTCGGAGCAGGCGAACTCGCGGAAGGCGTGCTTGATGCCGTTGGCAATATTCGAGGCCAGGCGCACCTGCGTCTGCAGGCGCACTTCCGATGCTGCTGCCTGCTGCTGCAATTTCTCCAGCAATCGCAGCCCCTGCTCACGCCCAGTGGGGGCATGCTCGTCGTCATAGACCACATTCAGGGCCACCAGCCCGCGATTGAGGCGCTCATTGCGCACCAGGAGCGAGAGGCTGAGCAACTGGGGGGCTATCTCGGGATATTTCACGCATACCAGAATCTTCTCGTCGTCGGCCGTGGCATCTGGGAGCTGCGACTGTACTTTCTCGCGCAAGACAATGACCTGGGCCGTGCGCTCGGTCACCAAGGTTGAGATGATACACGTGACCAGTATCATCAGCACCACGCCGTTCAGCATGTCGTCATTGACCAGCCCCAGCCGGATGCCCACCATCACCATGGCGATGGCACCGGCAGCATGGGCCGAGGTGAGGCCGAACATCATCTTTCCGTCACGCTCGTGCAAGCGGAACAGCAGGCTGGAGATGTAGGCGGCGGCAAACTTGCCAAAGGTGCCGATGAAGGCAATGAGCAGCACAATCCACACGGCCTCGCCGCCCTGGAACACCGTGCGCACATCGATGAGCATGCCCACGCCTATCAGGAAGTAGGGAATGAAGATGGCATTGCCGATAAACTCAATGCGATTCATCAGTGGCGACACACGCGGTATATACCTGTTCAGTATGAGGCCCGAGAAGAAAGCGCCGAAAATACCCTCCAGTCCGATGAGGCTGGAACAGGCCGCCGAGAGGAACATGACGGAGAGCACATAGATGTACTGCATCACCGAGTCGCTGTAGCGGCGCAGGAAATAGCGCGTCAGCCTTGGGATGAGCATCACCGCGCCCGTGACGAAGGCGGCCACCTTCAACAAGAAGAGCGGCCAGAAGAGCCAGGCCCAGGCACCCTCCAGGCTTCCCCCGGTTGCAGGGGCTGCCGTAGCCGCGCCTGTTGCGCCCGCAGGCTCAATGGGGAAGGAAGCTGCCAGCGCTGCCAGCATGACCAGCGCCAGGAACAGGGATATCATTGACGAGCCCACACTGAGCATGACTGCCGGATGCTGCTGCAGTCCGTAGCGCCCTATGATGGGATAGGCCACCAACGTGTTCGACGCCATGATACAGCCCAGCAGGAACGACGTGCTGTCAGTGTAGCCCAGCACGGTACGGGCTATGATATAGGTCATCAGCAAGGGCACAAAGCAGGTGAGCAGGCCGAAGATGAGAAAGCGCTGCGAGTTTTTCTTCACGCTCTCCAGGTCCATCTCCAATCCGGCCAGGAACATGATATAGTAAAGGCCCACCTGACCGAAAATCTCGAACGATGAGCCACGCTCCAGCAGATTGGCCCCAAACGGCCCCACCAGCATGCCCGCCAGCACCATGCCGATGATGTGGGGAATGCGCAGCTTGCTCATAATGACAGGTGCCAGAAGAATAATCAACAGCACCACGAAAAAAATCATCGTGGGGTCAGTAATCAAAGGCTTCTCTGTGAGCAGAATCATCATTTCGCGTGCAAAGTTACAAATTTTTTGTTAGTGATGATGCGGAATCCACAGATTTTTATTATTTTTGCAGCCGAAAAGATAACATTTACGAAGAAAAAGATGAAAGTAGCTATTGTGGGCGCCAGTGGCGCCGTAGGTCAGGAGTTTCTGCGCCTGCTTGATGAACGCAACTTCCCCATGGACGAGCTGGTGCTGTTCGGCTCTGAGCGTTCAGCAGGGCGCAAGTACAGTTTTCAGGGTAAGGAGCTGGAGGTTAGACTGCTTCAGCACAACGACGACTTCAAGGACATTGACATCGCATTCACATCGGCTGGTGCTGGCACCAGCAAGGAGTTTGCCCAGACCATCACGAAGTACGGCTGCGTCATGATTGACAACAGCTCGGCCTTTCGTATGGACGACGACGTGCCCCTGGTGGTGCCCGAGTGCAACGCTGAGGACGCACTGAAGCGCCCCCGCGGCATCATTGCCAATCCCAACTGCACCACCATCATGATGGTCGTGGTGCTGCAGCCGCTGGAGCAGCTCA
>CAMNJH010000028.1 GCA_946541275.1 uncultured Prevotellaceae bacterium | reverse complement strand
ACTTCCGTGCCCTGTGGATTCAGCGTATCAACGCTGCCGCTCGTCAGGAGGGTATCAGTTATAGTAAGCTGATGGGCGCCTTGGCAAAGGCTGGTATCGAGATCAACCGCAAAGTGCTGGCCGACCTCGCCCTGAACAATCCCGAGGCTTTCAAGGCCATCGTGGAAAAGGTGAAGTAAAAACTCTGAAAGACAAAAAGCAAGGCTGCGCTTCTTCAATGGAGCGCAGCCTGTTTTTTGTGTACTGATTTAGTCCCCATTTTGTCCTGATTCTAGGTGTGAAACCTGTCTGAAAAAACTGGCCCAAATACTTGTGAAAAGTACTTGGGCCAGTTCTAAAATGTAGCCAAGGCGCTTTGGTTAATTGCCAAGGCCCAGCATGGGTTTCAAATCGCCCTCTTTATTTATCACGTAAGCTGCTGTTGCGAGGAATGCAAGGAATAAGAATACCAAGCATATCTTTGCACGGCCGGGGCCTGCTTTCTTCACAGGGACGGTGGCACTCTGCAGCGTGGTGAAGGCAGGTGTCTCTTCCTGCACCTTGGCCTCTGCAGCCTGCAAGGCAGCAGCTACCTGCTGGAATGCGTTGTACTGCAGCTGAAGCTCGTTCTCCAAATCGGTCTGCTTCTGCCGTACAGTGTACAGGATGACGTCATGGTTGGCATCCATGTATTCTGCATATTCCTGACGGGCTTTCTCGTAGCGCTCTTTAGTTTCGGCATAGAGCTTCTTGTTGTACTCTAAGTCTACACGCACTTTGCTGGTACGGTAATCTGTGATGAAGTTTTGCAGGCGTGTTTTCACTGAGTCGGCAATGGTAGCACATACCAAGGGATCTTGGTCTGTAACATCTATGGTGATGACCATAGTCTTCTTGTCAACATCGCAAACTACCTTCTTGTCCAAAGCTCTCACAATCTCATCCTGTTCTTTTGTCAAACGGAATGGGTCGAAGGGCTTGTCGACTTCTGGTTCTTTACTTTTAATGAGGCCAACCAGGAACTTCATGGTTCCACCAATAGCCGAACTCCACCAGGTTTTCTTCTGTTCGTCTTTCAAATACTGGTAGTAGGTCATGGTGCGGACACTGTCACCCTCCTCTTCTGGCTCCAGTTTGATCATTACAGGGAAGAGGCTGATTTTGAAATCAATAGAGTTCATCAGGTCAGGGTAGATGGTGGGGAACAGGGCTTCTGTTCCCATGCCACCGCTGCCACCATTACCTAAAGTCAGACCAAAGTTGCTGGCCAGGGCTGCTAGTCCGCTGGAACCTTTCGCACTGGTTGACATTTCAGGAGAAAGCTTCACAGTACAATTATAATAATTGGGCATGCTCAGCGTAATGATGGCAGCAACCACGAAGGTTATGGGCAATACCTTGTAGAACAACTTCTTGTGCTTTTTCAAGTCACCCCATATCTTGGCAAAGTCAAAGGACTTCTCCTCCTCTTGCTCTTCTATGATGTTTTTGTTTTCTTCAGACATATTATAACTCTTTTATGGGTTTTTATCATCTTTCGTCATGTATGCTATAGCCGTTACCATGGCAGCCATACTCGTCAGACCACTAAGAGCTCCAACAATCTCAGCCACTCTCCAAGGATGCTTGCGTTTCTTGCTGACCACCACAATTTCGCAGCCAGGTTCAGGCTTTGCGCCTTTCTTTACGAGTGATGCACGGCCGTTCTGATAAACGATGAAGGTCTTTTTCTTTTGCACTCTATGGCCGTAGCCACCAGCCTCGTTGATGTAGTACTTGTGATTCTTGCCAGGCTCATAGAACAGGGTGTTGGGGAACATCACATCTCCAGAAACACGTACAATGGGGTTGTATTCTGGAACGTAAATCCTATCACCTTCACGCAATTGTATGTCAGCAGCACTGCCGGGATTGTTAATGGCTCGCTCCAGATCAATGTATACAGGGTAATTGTTGTCAAGATCCATCTTGCGATAGGTCACTGAGTCACCGCGTTCTGCTAGGATGTCACGTACAGCTTCCATTGTGGCTCTCATGCGTACACGCTCCTCGTCGCTCATACGGCGCAACAGCGTGGCTCCCTTAACATAGGCATGAGGGGTCAAACCTCCTACCATTTCTATGGCGTCACTCAAGTGAGTCAGTTTGTGTTCCATGGCCACCGTGCCTTCCCAGTTCACCTCGCCAGTTACGGTTATAAGACGAGCCTGATTGAAGACAGGGCTGCGGAAGATGGTCACATGGTCGTAAGGCTGCAACAAGAATTTGCGCTCGTTATCGATAACCAGTCCGTTCTTTAGGTCGAAGTGGAACTTTTCGGCATATTTATCTGATTTCTCAGTGGCCAAAGGATCGCGGATAACGCGGCTGACCTCGACACGCATCAGCGATGCTTCATCACGCAGACCGCCTGCCATCACAATCAGGTCTTCGATAGTCGTATTGTCGGCATATTCGTAAGGACCAGGGCTCATGACGGCACCTGTAATGGTAAAGGTGCGCTCCATGCGAAGTTCCTTTTCTGTGGGGATGAATACCACGTCTTCGTTCTGAAGAGGGAAGTCGGGTATGGTGCCGTCCATAATGCCCTGAACGTTAATGGGCAGAACGGTCAGGGTACGGTCTTCTTTCAGACGATGAATGACTGCATGGCCTGTGTATGCGTCTTCAGTGAGTCCATCGGCGGCTTCAATCAGAGACTTCACGCTGTTCACATCACCGCCCAAATGGAATTGTCCGGGGCGGAACACAGCACCTTTGATCTCAACCATATTCTCAAAGCGGTTGATCATGCCGTCTACGCTGATGGCGTCGCCGTCGTCAATCTTGAACGATGACATGTCAAACTCGTTCACGTTATATACCTGATAGCGTTCACCCGTCTGGCGCACCAGTCGGACAGAAGATTTGTGGGCGTCACCGAGGAAACCGCCTGCGTATTTAATAAGGGTAGCGACGGTTTCGTCCTTGCGCATTTCGTAGAACATAGGACGCTTCACATTGCCGGTTATACCGACCAGACATTCATACGTTGGCACCATGATAAGGTCATTGTCCTGTAGGTGAATGTTTCCGGCAAGGCGACCTTCAAGAATGAACTTGTAGAGGTCAACTACAGTAATCAGTTTGCCATTGCGGTATACCTGAATGTTACGAAGTGTACCCAAGGTGCTAATACCACCAGCCCTATACAGAGCGTAGAACACATTGGCAAAGGCGGAGAGATGGTAAGTGCCAGGTGCACGGACTTCACCCATGAGGTTGATCTGGATGGTGCGTGTGTTACCTACGGTCACTCGAAGATTGCTGGTCTGATAGCGTGAACCGATGGTGGCGCGCAGTTTGCTCTGGGCTCCTGCAACTGACAAACCGCTGAGCTGGATGGGACCGTAGCCTGCAACAGTGATAGTACCTTCGGGCGATATAGTATGGACCAGTGTTTCCTGTGAAGCTCCATAGATGTCAACTACTACCTGATCGCCAGGGCCCAGCACGTAATTGTCAGGGATTGGCATGTTCATGTTTGGCTGGAAACTGGGGTTGGCCTGGCTGAAAATATCACGGCCGAAGACCCTCTTTCCTTGTGCTTCAGGAGCTGTACCTTGGGTGGCCTTCACCTCGTGCTCAGCATTGGCAACATCTTCGCTGGCGTTTGAATAGACTTCGCCGGAAGAACCACGTTTGGCTGTGGTGAGCTCCTGTGTGGTAGTGCCATCGCTGTTTGCTTCCATGCGCTCGGTCGCCATTCTTACGGCACCATCGGCAGCAGCAGTTGCTCCATGATTTGAAATCTGCTTGTCGTACTGATTACGCAAGCGGCGAATCTGCTCAATGTTTACTCCCTTTTGAATAAGTTTAGTCACAATTTGGCTCTGGCTGGTACCAGCCCTGGCCTCACTGGCAATGAAACTCAGTACCTGCTGGTCGCTCATACCCTGTGCATGAACATGAATAGCACAGCTAAGTACCAGTACAAAAGACATTAAATACTTTCTCATTTTCTAAAATGTTTCAAAAATTTTGCTGCAAAGGTAGTAAAAATCGTTCACAATACCAATAAAAAGGCAATTTATTTTCTCTTCTTTTGTTTTTTTTATGAGTAAGGACAAATAATGCGTTTTTAAGGCTCAATGAGCCGTAATAGATATTGGCCATAGCCATTTTTCTGCATGGGCTTGGCTAGTGAGCGCAATTGCTCTTTGTCTATCCAACCCCGTTTATAAGCGATTTCTTCCAGGCAGGCAACCTTTAGGCCCTGGCGTTTTTCAATCACTTCAATGAATGTTGATGCTTCGGCAAGAGAGTCGTGTGTGCCGGTATCGAGCCAGGCAAAGCCTCGCTGCAGGGTCTGGACTTTCAGCTTCTGTTGCTTCAAGTATTCCTGATTGACGGTGGTAATCTCCAGTTCGCCACGTGCACTGGGCTTGATGGTTTTGGCAATATCGACCACGCTGTTGGGATAGAAGTAGAGCCCCACTACTGCGTAATTTGACTTGGGGTTTTCCGGCTTCTCCTCAATGCTGAGGCAATTACCATCAGTGTCAAACTCGGCCACTCCGTATCGCTCAGGGTCATTCACATAATAGCCAAACACGGTTGCCATGCCATTATTCTCTGCGTTTTCAACACTTTGGCGTAGCAATCCGCTAAAGCCTGAACCATAGAAAATGTTATCGCCAAGTACCAGACATGCACAATCATTGCCAATGAACTTTTCGCCTATGATAAAAGCCTGAGCCAGCCCGTCGGGTGAAGGTTGCTCTGCGAATTCGAATCTGAGACCCAGTTCGCTACCGTCCCCAAGCAGGCGACGGAAGCTTGGTAAGTCATGTGGAGTCGAAATGATAAGAATCTCCCTGATGCCAGCCAGCATAAGTGCAGAGATGGGGTAATAGATCATCGGTTTGTCAAAGATGGGAATCAGCTGCTTGCTGATGCCCTTGGTGATAGGGTAGAGGCGCGTGCCGCTCCCACCGGCTAAAACAATTCCTTTCATGTGGTGAAGATTATAATACAGGGTGCAAAGTTACATAAAAATTTTGGTTATCCACTTTTTCTTTCAAAAAAAACATAAAAAGAAGTTTTTCCTTTGTTTTTCGCTCACTTATTTGTACCTTTGCACACAATTTCAGATAAAACCATGGGAATATTAGGAAAGATTTTTGGCCGTAAACAGGCCGACGATGAAGTGAGGATCGGTGGAATGGAAGATTTCATGATGCTCATCCGTGTGTATTTTCAGGCCGAACTGGCCAATGCACTTCATATTACTAATCTCAATGCATTGCCCGACCTGCGCACCTTTAAGGTGACATTGAAAGTGCCTACTCAGCAGGGGCGCCTTGGAGTGGGCGAGAAAGCTCGCTGCAGGAAGATGCTGAAGGAAATGTATGAGATGGACGATCAGTTTTTTAAGGAGGTGGATCAGAGTATCAGCCATCGCTGCCGGAAGGTGCAGGATGCGCAGCCCTATCTGATGCAGTTCCAGGCATTTGTGCAGGACTTGATGATGCTCACGGGCAATTTGATGAAATTCAAGTTGCGTATGCCAAGCTTCTTCAAGAAGGCCATCTACGGAATGACCGAGAAAACCATTCACGACATCTATACGAAAAATGATTACAAAGACGCTGGTGTCATCAAGACTGTTGTGGAGGTCCGCGAGCTGAACAAAAAGCTCAATTTCTCCGAGAAATGGTCGACTGATTTCGTCTATCGTGTACTGATGCTGGCCAAAAAGGAAAAGCGTCCGCAGAACACGAAAGAATGAAAATGGTAATTGGCAGAGGGGATTAAAAAAATCAAAAAATTGCTTCGCAATTGTTAAAAGCGGTTAAGCTGGCGAAAGTTTTAATTTCCATTTTCCAAAATTCCATTTTAATTGTCTACCTTTGTAGAACAAAATAGTGGTCATGAACCAGAGTGAGAAAGATTTAGCTGCGTTCCAGACACGTGTCAGGCAAATGATTCTTCGCTTTCAGGAGCTGAAGCAGGAGAATCATGAGTTGTATGCCATTGTGGACGAGAACGAGCAGATGATAGAGCAGCTCAAGGCTAAACTGGCTCAACAGGAACATGATTATCAGGCGTTGAAGACCGCGCGTATGCTGGAAATCAGTGATGGTGACCTTGAGGGAGCCAAAGAGCGGCTGGCCAGTCTGATACGCAGTATAAATAAATGCATTGCTGTGCTGAGCGACGAAAAGTAGGACTAGCCCCAGGGCAGTCCGTCAAAAAGGAAAGCGATGGCAGAAGAAAGTAAAGAGAAACTCAATATACGGTTGCATGTCTACGATGAGGACATTGCAATGGTGCTGCACAACCGCGAGGACGAGCAGTACTATCGTGCTGCAGCCAAACTCATCACTGAGCGCTATGGAGCCTACGCACAGGTTTACAAAGGGCGCAAAAGTGACCATACCATAGGGCTGATGACGCTCATTGAGATAGCCTTGCGGTATGAGAAAGAGTTGGGAAAGAACGACACTAGCCCGTATGATAATATTCTCCGTCAACTGACTTCTGAAATCGAGGATGCCCTGAAATAAGTGGCATAGATTGGGCATGGCCTGCTGTGACGAGAGAATATTAACATTATATATATTTATATGAGTCCAATTTTAGTGATTATCATTGCCGCTGCTGCACTCGTACTGGGTGTGGCGGGCGGATACTTTCTCTTCCTCAAGGTCATCAAAGGGAAGTACAATGAGATGATAGAGTCTGCCAACAAGGAGGCTGACGTCATCAAAGAGAAGAAACTGCTTGAAGTGAAGGAAAAGTTCCTGAACAAGAAGAGCGAGCTGGAGAAGGAAGTGCAGCAGCGCAATCAGCACATCCAGCAGAGTGAGAACAAACTGAAGCAACGCGAGCTGAGCCTGAACCAGCGCCAGGAGGAACTGGGACGCCGGAAGAATGACCTGGACAACCAGCAGCAGCGTATTGACAACGAGAAGAAAGCTCTGACACTGAAGCAGGAAGAGCTGGGCAAGATGCAGCAGAAAGAGCGCGAGAAGCTGGAGGAACTGTCGGGCCTCAGCGCCGAGGAAGCCCGCAATCGGCTGGTTGAAAGTCTGAAGGACGAGGCCAAGACCGCCGCCGCCAGCTACATTAATGAAATCATGGACGAGGCAAAGCTGAACGCCAATGCTCAAGCCAAGAAGATTGTGATTCAGACCATTCAGCGCGTGGCTACCGAGACTGCCGTTGAGAACAGCGTGTCCGTGTTCCATATCGACAACGACGACGTGAAGGGCCGTGTCATTGGCCGTGAAGGTCGCAACATCCGTGCGCTGGAGGCTGCCTGTGGCGTGGAAATTGTGGTTGATGATACACCTGAGGCCATCGTCATTAGCGGTTTTGATCCCGTGCGTCGTGAAACCTGTCGTCTGGCCCTCCATCAGCTGGTGGCCGACGGCCGCATCCATCCCGCTCGTATTGAGGAAGTGGTAAACAAGGTGAAGAAACAGCTCGACAATGAAATCATTGAGACAGGCAAGCGTACAGCTATTGATTTGGGCATTCATGGCCTGCATCCCGAGCTGGTGAGAATTATCGGTAAGATGAAATATCGCAGCAGCTACGGTCAGAACCTGCTCCAGCATGCCCGTGAGACCGCTAACCTCTGTGCCGTCATGGCTGCCGAGTTGGGCCTGAACCCCAAGAAAGCCAAGCGCGCCGGCCTGCTTCATGACATTGGCAAGGTGCCCGATGAGGAGAGCGAGATGCCGCACGCACTCTACGGTGCCAAGATTGCCGAGATGTACAAGGAGAAACCCGACATCTGCAATGCCATTGGTGCTCACCACGACGAGATGGAGATGCAGACGCTGCTGGCTCCCATCGTGCAGGTGTGCGATGCCATCAGTGGTGCCCGTCCCGGCGCCCGCCGTGAAATCGTTGAGGCCTACATCAAGCGCCTTAACGACTTGGAGGCCATTGCCATGAGCTATCCCGGCGTCACGAAGACCTACGCCATCCAGGCTGGTCGTGAGCTGCGTGTCATTGTTGGAGCCGACAAGATGACCGATGCTGAGACCGAGGCCCTCAGCGGTGAAATAGCCACCAAGATTCAAAACGAGATGACTTATCCCGGACAGGTGAAGATCACCGTCATTCGTGAGACCCGTTCTGTGGCCTATGCAAAATAGGAAATGGGGAAAGCGAAATAAGAAATGGGCTGCGCCTCCTGGATTGGAATTGCGCAGCCCATTTCTTATTCCTGTATGCTCGGCTTCCGTTGGAATTTATTCTTCCATGTTGCCTTCAATGTAGAGGCGCGTAATTTCCACGGCCCCGTTCGTCCTCACGGTGACGGACTTCTTGAAGTGTCCCAGCGAGCGTCCTTTTGCATTGTAGGTCACAGTGATTTCGCCCGACTTGCCAGGCATGATGGGCTCCTTGGGGTACTGTGGCACGGTGCAGCCACACGAGGGGATTGCCTGATTGATGACCAGGGGCTCTTCACCAACGTTGGTGAAAGTAAACTTGCATGTCACTGCCTCAACGCTCTCCTTGAACTTGCCGAAGTCGTGAGAAGTCTTCTCGAACTTGATCTCGGCAGGCTTCTGTGCCATTGCCGTAGTCATGCTGCATACCAGCAATAGCGTGAAAAGAATTAGTTTCTTCATATCCTAATGATTTTAATGCATTTATTTGACGCAAAAGTACGAAAAAGTTAGGAGTTAGACCTTAGAATTTAGCAGTTTTTATACTAAGTTAGGAGTTGAGGGCAGTGAGTTAGATGTTTTTAACACGCAGTCATCCACCTTCTCCCCTCTGGTCTATTTCAACAGCTTGTAGTACTCAGATGCGCCCAGCAGGAAACATCCCGTTCCATAGTCCTCGAAGTCGGGTATTCGGGTATAGCTCAGAGGCTGCCCAGCGGCGGGGTCTTTGCCTGTTCCCTGCATCCAGCCCAGGAATCCGTCGTGGTGCACGGCATCGCGCACCATGGCTGTCCAGGCCCGTTCGCAGGCAGGCTGGTATTCGCTGGCCTTCAGATAGCCTTTCTGTATGCCCCAGGCCATGCCATAGAGGAACAGGGCCGTGCCCGAAGTCTCCTTCATGGCGTAGTTGGTCGATGTGAGGCTGGGATTCCAGAATCCGTCTTCGCGCTGGCATGCCAGCAGGGCCTGGCTCATCAGTAGGAAGTCCTTCTTCAGTTTTTTGTAGGCTTTCTCCTTGGGTGACAGCTCGTTCATGCAGCGCACCAGTGCAGCATACACCCATCCGTTGCCTCGGCTCCAGTAGCAGTTCTGCCCGTCGGGTTCCTTGTAGGGAGGCACGTAGTCGGCATCGCGCCACCACAGCCCCTCCTTCACGTTGAACAGCCCGCCAGCCAGTGTGTTCCGGCTCCATTCATACATCTTCATGGCATGATCGCGGTATTTTTCCTCGCCTGTCAGCCGGTACATCTGCATGTACAGGGGCATGGCCATCTGGATGGCGTCAATCCATGTCCACCAGCCATACAGGTTCTGGTTCTTCGGGTTGGGCGTCAGCATCTGGTGGTCCAGGTTCTCCCGTGCTGGCTTGATCATCTTCTCGTCCTTCAGCTGTTCATAGCGCATCAAGTATGTCTGGGCGCAGCACTGGTCGTCGGCATCGCAGGTGTTCACCCCGTTTCTGGGTGTCCATTGGTGGAAGTTGGCCCAGCGGTCCGTATAGTCCATGTAGCGTTGCTGCGGGTCAATCTCGTTCAGCGCCATCAGTCCCTCGTAGTAAACGGCGCGAGTCCAAAGGCTTGACGGGCGCACGCGCTTCCAGTTGGTAGGCACTGTGGGGTCCTCATACGTTTTCATGAAGTAGTTGTTGGCTCGACGTGCCACCTCCAGTACGTCATCGGCAGTGGTCTGTGCAGGGCATGTCAGTACTGAAGCCATTGCAAACAGTGAGGCAAATAGTAGTTTTCTCATCTTTGTTTCAGTGTCTTAGTTTCTATTCTGAGGGCAAAGGTAGTTATTTTTTGTCAATCAGCCAAGTTTTTGTGTTATTATTCTCATCGCAAGCCTTGCGAAGACTTGGTGGTTTCGCAAAAGTTTGTTACCTTTGCAGGCATCTTTGTGGATTAATAAAAAGGAATAACCGGAAGTAGCGATGGAAGATAATAACAAGTTTACCGATATCCTGGACTTTGGTCCCGTTGAGGACCAGATGCAGAACATCATCAAGGTGGTGGGCGTTGGCGGAGGAGGCTGCAATGCCGTCAGCCGCATGTACGACGAGGGCATACAGGGTGTCTCGTTTGCCGTGTTGAACACCGATAGTGCCTCGCTCAAGCATTCGCCGGTGCCTGTGAAGCTCCAGCTGGGTTCAGGCCTTGGTGCAGGAGCCCGTCCGGAGATAGGCCGCCAGGAAGCCGAGAACAGCCTTGACAGTATTGAGCGGCTGTTTGATGATCATACACGCATGGTCTTTGTCACTGCCACGATGGGTGGTGGAACGGGCACGGGGGCTGCTCCCGTCGTGGCCCGCGTGGCCAAGAAGCGCGGTCTGCTCACTATTGGTGTTGTCACCATCCCTTTCTATTTCGAACACCGCCGAAAAATCATCAAGGCACTGAAGGGCGTCAGCGAACTGCGCAAGAATGTGGATGCCATGCTGATAGTCAACAACGAGCGGTTGTGCGATGTCTATTCTGACAGCACCATGTCGCTGAAGGAAGCATTGGCCGAGGCCGATAATGTACTGAAGAATGCCGTCAAGGGCATTTCCGAGCTCATCACCATCAGCTCTGCAGGCAATATCAACCTGGACTTCCGTGATGTGGAGACGACCATGCGTGAGGGTGGCGGTGCCATCATGGCCATAGGCCGTGCCAAGGGTGACCACCGCGTGGAGCGTGCCATCATTGATGCCCTCGACTCGCCCCTTTTGTATGGCAATGACATCAGCAGGGCCAAGCGCTTGCTGTTCAATATCTATAGCAGCAGCGAATCGCCCATTCTGGTGATGGAGATGCAGGAGATTGACGACTTTTTCGACCAGCTGGATCCTAATATCGAGGTCATCTGGGGTACCTCGACCGACGAGACGCTGGGCGAGGATGCCAAGGTCATCATTCTGGCTGCCGATATGGATGATGAGATAGAACCCCTGGTGGCCGACAGCAAGGAGGAACCTGACGACGATGAGGCCTACCTGTCGCTCATTGACCGCCTTTATGAGCCCCTGGCGAAACCGAAAGCCACTCCTACTGAGGAGGAGAAGCCTGAACCTGTCTTCCAGGTGGAGGTGGCCCCCGAACCTGAGCCGGCCCAGACTGCCGTTGAGGAAAAAGAGCCCGTCGCCCCCCAGCCCGCTCCCACGCCGGCGTCTGACTCTACCCTGAATCGCCTGAGATCTTGGCTGCAGAAAAAGATTAGTGAAGTGAAGGAATGAGCAACGTTCTCTATGCCACCCCCGAGGATATGGCCTACGAGCTGCGGCGACTGGCGCAGCAGCTCATGGGCGATGGCCGTGCCGACTTGGTGCTGCAGGCGCTGGGTGTGCCCATGCTGGAGGAGCTCAGGCTGGAGGCGGCTAAGGGGCGGTTGCAGCCTCTGCACATCACGCCCGACTACCGTTTCCTGCTGGCCGGGCAGGAGGTGGACTTGCAGCCCGTTCACAAGGCAGTCTATCTGCTCTTCCTGGCCCATCCTGAAGGTATTGAATTCAAGAATCTGAGCGACTATCGGCAGGAGTTGTACGCCTATTACCTGTCAACGGCCCGCAATATGGACAAGCTGAAAATACAGGACAGCGTGGAGCATCTGGTCAACCCCATCGACAATGCCATCAATGAGAAGTGCTCGCGCATCAAGGCTGCCTTCCTCTCACTGCTCGACCCTTATTCCGCCAGCTATTACTTCATTTCCAGCCATGTGCGCAAGCACGTGGCGGGTAGCTCGCGCATCTGGTACGAGCGGCTGAAGACCATCACGCTGCCTCGCCATCTGGTGATTTACGACTGAACCTCTGTCTCGCGCGCATATACGCGTGCGTTATATAGCACAAAAGTATGTGCTACAGGTGCTACCAGGCATCGTAACCTCCTGATATAGTGACGTCTACGGGTGCATTTTCTGCGGTTTTTGGTGCTACCGGAAATGCTACCAGTGCTATCGGTCCCAGCAAGTAGCCGCCGCACAGAAAAAGGACGTTGACTTTTTGTAAAACGGCGGCGAGATTTTTCAAAAAGTCGGCGCCGTTTTGTAAAAAGTCAACGCCGTTTGAAAAAATATGGATGAGACATATAGAAAAGTCGGAAGTCATTTTTCTGTATGTCTCATTTTTGCACAAAAAGGGTAAACTGTGCAGGTGCAAGTCCTGCCTGGGTGGTAGCATTTCTGGTAGCATTTTCTGAAAACGAATATGCACCCGCAAACCGTTGAATTACAGTTTGTTTCGGCGGCTGGTAGCACTTGTAGCACTATTATCTGCCCTATATAACGCGTGCGCGCGTGCGCGTATATTATAAAATGTGCTCCTGTCACTGTTCGTTCCCCTTCTTCCTTTCGTGGTTTTCCCTCTTGTAATCAGGCTAAATAGTGAAAAAAGCAGGGAAAAACTTCTTCCAATAGAAAATTTTGTGTAATTTTGCATCATCTAAGGAAAAACTAGTAAATTTAAAATGTATAGAAGTAAAACTTGTGGCGAGTTGCGGCTCGCCGATGCCGGCAGCAAGGTGACTTTGGCCGGATGGGTACAGCGGACGCGCAAGATGGGCGGCATGACTTTTGTCGACCTGCGCGACCGTTATGGTATAACACAGCTGGTGTTCGACGAGAGCGACGACGTGAGCCTCACGGAGAAGGCTAATAAGCTGGGGCGCGAGTGGTGCATACAGGTGGTAGGCACGGTGAGCGAGCGCCAGTCGAAGAACCCGAAGATGCCCACGGGCGACATTGAGATCTTTGTTAAGGAGCTCAACGTGCTTAGCGAGAGCCTGACCCCCCCCTTCACCATTGAGGACCAGACCGATGGCGGCGATGACATTCGCATGAAGTACCGCTATCTGGACTTGCGCCGACAGGCTGTGCGCAAGAATCTGGAACTGCGTCATAGGATGACTATCCTCATTCGTAACTTCCTGGATTCGCGCCAGTTCATCGAGGTGGAAACACCTATCCTCATAGGCTCCACCCCCGAGGGAGCACGCGACTTCGTGGTGCCCTCGCGCATGAATCCCGGACAGTTCTATGCCCTGCCGCAGAGTCCCCAGACACTGAAGCAGCTGCTCATGGTGAGTGGCTTCGACCGCTATTTCCAGATTGCTAAGTGCTTCCGCGATGAGGACCTGCGCGCTGACCGCCAGCCCGAGTTCACGCAGATTGACTGCGAGATGTCGTTCGTGGAGCAGGAAGACATTCTGGAGGTCTTCGAGAGCCTGGCCCGCCACCTGTTCAAGGAGGTGCGCGGCATTGAGCTGCCCCCGCTGCAGCGCATGACTTGGCACGAGGCCATGCGCCGTTTTGGCTCAGACAAGCCTGACCTGCGCTTCGGCATGGAGTTCGTGGAGCTGATGGACCAGTTGAAGGGCACTGGCACATTCCCCGTGTTCAACGAGGCCAACTATATTGGCGGTATCTGCGTGCCTGGCGCTGCTGACTACACCCGCAAGCAGCTGGACCAGCTGACCGACTTTGTGAAGCGCCCGCAGGTGGGAGCCAAGGGCTTGGTCTATGTGAAGTTCAATGCCGATGGCACCGTGAAGTCGAGCATCGACAAGTTCTATGAGCCTGAGGTGTGGCAGAAAGTGAAGGAGGCTTGTGGTGCCAAGGACGGCGACCTGCTGCTCATTCTCAGTGGCGACAATGCCAACAAGACACGCGTACAGCTGTGCACTCTACGACTGGAGATGGGCGACCGCCTGGGCTTGCGCGACAAGAATAAGTTCACGTGCCTCTGGATTGTTGACTTCCCCCTGTTCGAGTGGAGCGACGAGGAGCAGCGACTGATGGCCACTCACCATCCCTTCACACTGCCCAACCCCGATGATATTCCTCTGCTCGACACAGCTCCTGAGAAGGTGCGCGCCGTGGCCTACGACTTCGTGTGCAACGGCGTTGAGGTGGGCGGAGGCTCACTGCGTATCCACGATGGCAAGCTGCAGGAGAAGATGTTCGAGATTCTGGGCTTCACGCCTGAGCGCGCCATGGCCCAGTTCGGATTCCTCATCAATGCCTTCAAGTATGGTGCTCCCCCTCATGGTGGACTGGCCTTCGGCCTCGACCGCTTCGTCAGCCTCATGGCAGGACTGGACAGCATACGTGACTGCATCGCCTTCCCGAAGAATAACAGTGGCCGCGATGTGATGCTCGACGCACCCGGCGAGCTGGATCCCAAGCAGCTGGAGGAACTGCAGCTGAAACTGGATCTGCAGGAGAAACAGAAGTAAGAACGTAACTATTTTTGATTAATAGGTTCTAAGGGCTTTGCAAGCTTCGCCGCTAGCAAAACCCTTATTTCTTGGTATTGCACGAACAGCGCCGATTTCCTAACTTTGCACCTGCAAACGACAACCATTTTTTAGATTAGTATACCAAGAATGAAAAAGACAGTAGTTGTTTATGGTTCCTCAACAGGAACATGCGAGGCCATCGCAGAGAAGATCGGTGCCCGGCTGGGTGCTGAAGTGATGAACGTACAGGACTTGACCCAGACCGTGGTCGAGGCTAGCGACAACTTGGTACTCGGCACCTCCACATGGGGGGCAGGCGAGCTGCAGGATGACTGGTACGACGGACTGAACGTGCTCAAGGGAGCCAACTTGCAGGGCAAGACCATAGCCCTCTTCGGTTGTGGCGACTCCCAGTCGTATAGCGATACGTTCGTGGGAGGCATTGGCGAGCTATATGACGGTTTGAAAGCCAGTGGCGCCATCTTCGTGGGCAGCGTGCCTACTGGTGGCTACACCTTTGATGACTCTTCAGCCGTGGTGAACGGCCAGTTCGTTGGGCTACCCCTGGACGATGTGAATGAGGACGACAAGACTGATGCCCGCATCGACGCTTGGGTAGAGCTCATTTCACCGTCACTTTAGGATTACGCTCATGACCACCCCGATAGACCTGAAGGTCCTGATGAACCACATCTACGAATACCAGAAAGGTGTGCGCAGGATGGTGCTGTTCACCTGCCCCCGCAAGTTTGAACTGGATGCCACCAACAGGCTTCGCAGCCAGCACATTGACTACGTGCTGCAACCCGTAGGGAAGAACAACCTGAACGTCTACTTCGGAAAACGTGAGTGCCTGGATGCCATCAGGCTCTTCGTGAACAGGCCGCTCAATGAGCTGACACCAGAAGAGGACTTCATTCTGGGCACAATGCTAGGCTATGACCTCTGTGCCCAGTGTGAACGCTACTGCGAACGTAAATGCCGCATGAAACAATAGACTGCCGTGTGTTCGCAAACAGAGCGGATTGACTTGCGTCAAGAATCGCTGACAAATAGAAAGAATCTGCTAAAAATCAGCAACTTGTATGCTTAAAATGTAGTACTTTTGCTGACGAATTGAAAGATAAACTTCAATAGATTTAATATTTTAAATATTATGGCAGAAAAGAAAACTACAAAGAAGGCTGCTGAGACAAAGGAAGTGGCCGAGAAGAAAACAACCGTAAAGAAGGCTGCTGCCGTGAAGGCAGTGGTTGCTGTTAATGCCGAGAACATTGGCTTCAAGGCTGGTGATGTATATCAGGCTCTGGCAGCAGCAGAGAAGGCTCTCGCCGTGAAGGAGATTGCCAAGGCTGCTAAGATTTCGGAAGAGGAAACACTGCTCGGTCTGGGCTGGCTCTTCAAGGAGGGTAAGCTGCAGAGCACTGAGGACAACAAGATTGCTCTCGCATAAGTAGCTTTGTACGAACAGCAGATTCTAAGGATACTTTTGGATGTAGGCGTGCGTGGCATCAGCACGAAGAAGCTGGCCAAGCACGTCTACAACCATTATTGTACGCTCTTCTTCCAACCTGACTTCGATGAGGTGTACCGTTACACTCAGTACTACCTGCAAAGTCATTCCAAGTCGCCAAACTCGCTGATTGAGCGCGCTGAGAAATGGGGACACTACAGGCTGAACCTTCGCAATTCAACCGCCGCACAACAGTTGGTGCTGCAGTTCAGAGATGAGGAGGAGAACACAGAAGAGGAGATGCCCGCCAAGGACCTCTCGCTCGATTTGTTCGCCTGAATTCCTAAATATTCTTGATTACTTTGGCTGGTACGCCCCCCACAAGGGTATGGGCTGGAACGTCCTTTGTGACTACTGCTCCGGCGGCTACCACAGCGTGACTGCCTATGGTGACGCCCGGCAGAATGACCGCGTTGGCTCCAATCCATACGTCGTCGCCAATCACCACGGGACGTGTGCTGACTCCCTGCTCGTCAATGCGCCGCTGGAGGTCGTTGAAATTGTGGTTCAAGGCGGTCACCGTGATGCCCTGGGCCAGATTGACATGGCTGCCTATGGTCACGGGGCCGATGATGGTGTTGTGCAGGCCTATTCTGGTGTGCTCGCCAATCACAACGTCACCCACCGCATTGTTGATGCAGCAGTAGGACTCTACCACGCTTCTGCTTCCAAGGGAGAAACGACGATAGGGTGGGGTGTCCATTCGCACGCTGTGATAGATCTTGGAACCGCGCCCCCGTGACTGATAGAGTGGAGCCAGCAGCCTGATGTACCATCGTGGCCGTGCATCACGCTGATTCATGATCAGCCAGTCCAGCCAGCGCTTCAGGCGCGGGCTCTCTTTCATACGTTTTCTGAGGCCTTCCTTGTCCATCGTTCTGTTTTTGCTACAAAAATACAGAAAAGATTTGACTATTCCAAATATTTTCCGTACTTTTGCAGAAACTTTCTTTTTGGCCCAATGAAGATACTCTTCCTGACATATCATGGCTTTGACCCTGCCAGCGGCATTAGCAAGAAAATGCTGGCTCAAATAAAGGGGCTGAGGCAGAATGGGCATGAGGTCCATGTGTGCTCTTATGATCGCGATGCACAGGGCTACATGTGCCGCTTTGTCGACGGTCATGTCATCTACAATTACGGTAAGGGGAAGTGGGCTGCTATCAGGCAGCGAATGGACTATCGTTGCTTGTATGATTATTGCGTGCGTGAGAAGATAGAGTATATCTATGCCCGGAGCTATATGAACGCTACACCACCGTTGGTGAAGCTGTTCAAACGCTTGCGCAAGGCTGGAATAAAGAGTGTCATGGAGGTGCCTACCTATCCCTATGATCAGGAATTCACGGCCTATGACTGGAACCAGCGTATGCGCCTTCGCATTGACCAGATGTACAGGCAGAAACTGGCCAGCGAGATGGAAGCCATCGTGACCTTCTCTGATGAGGAGACCATCTTCGGGCAGCGCACCATCCGCATCAGCAATGGCGTGGACCTGGACGTGATACCTCTGCACACCACCCATCCGGATACTAGCCATGAGGTGCATCTGATAGCCGTGGCAGAAGTGCACACATGGCATGGCTTCGACCGCTTGATACATGGTCTAGGTGAGTATTATAAGAAATATGGCGGGAATCCTGCGAGGAAGGTCGTCTTCCATATAGTGGGTGGTGTATGGCCTTCCGAGATGAATGGCTCGGTGGTGGCTCCTGGTTTTGCTCCTTACATACAGAAATACGGCATAGAAGAGTATGTGAAGTTTCATGGGAAGCTGTTTGGACAGGAGCTGAATGATGTCTTTGACCAGTGCTCGTTTGCCGTGGGCAGTCTGGCCCGCCATCGCAGTGGCATCACGGTCATCAAAACTCTAAAGAATAGGGAATATGCCAGCAGGGGCTTACCTTTTATCTACTCTGAGCAGGATTCTGACTTCGATGATAAGCCCTACGTGCTGAAAGCACCGGCCGATGAGACCCCAGTTGACATAGAGCAGATTCTTGCTTTCCTGGATAACTTTACACTGACGCCTCAACAAATTCGCCAGACGGTGGAACACTTGTCTTGGAAAAAGCAGATGCAGATAGTTCTTGAAGAATTAAGGGTAAAAAGTTGAAAATGAAGAAAATTGTATATATAGTCGGCGATCTGTCCTATCCTAACGGAATGAGTCGTGTGTTGAGCCAGAAGGTGAACTATTTGGCCCGGCATACTGACTACGAGCTGTATGTGGTGTTGACGGAGAAGGCTTCGAAACCCTGGTACTATCAGCTAGAGCCGAATATAAAACATGTCAACTTCGATCTGAATTTCGATGATCTCTATCTTCTGCCCATGCATCGCCGTCTGCTGGCCTATCGCAAGAGTCAAAAGCAATACAAAAAGCTGCTGACCGACTACCTGATGCAGGTGCGTCCAGACATTACCGTGTCAGTGATGCGGCGCGAAATCAACTTCATCAATGACATTCAGGACGGAAGCCGCAAAGTGGGCGAGATACATTTCAACAAACAAAACTATCGCACATTCGAGAGACAATGGCTGCCAGGCTTCGTAAACAGATACATCACCCGATGCTGGCAGCGGAGCCTGGAACGCCAGATACGGCGGTTAGACAAGTTTGTCATTCTGACTAAAGAAGACCTGGGCAATTGGAATGGTATATCTGACATTTCTGTTATTCCCAACCCTATTGCAACATTTCCGACTGTCATTTCTGAAGGAACATCCAAAATGGTGATAGCAGCAGGACGCTACACACATGTGAAAGGCTTCGACCTTCTCATAAAGGCATGGCAGGGAGTGCATGACAAGCACCCAGACTGGACGCTTAATATCTACGGTGCCGGCAATCGTGAAGGCTACCAACAGCAAGTCGACATGCTGCAGTTGTCGGATTGTGTACACTGCAACGAGGCTTCGTCTGACATATATGCTCGCTATGCTGAGCATAGCATTTTTGTGCTTAGCTCCCGTTTCGAAGGCTTTGGACTTGTTATCGTCGAGGCTATGGCCACAGGATTACCTGTAGTATCATTCCGTTGTCCTTGTGGTCCAGAAGATATCATCACTGATGGCGAAGACGGCCTTCTTGTGGAGAACGGAAATCCCCAGAAACTTGCAGAGGGAATCTGTATTGCGATAGAGCATCCTGAATTGAGGAAGCGGATGGCAGCTAAGGCATTGGTCACCGCCCAGCGCTATCGCGAAGACAGTATTATGCAACAATGGATCAAACTATTCGAGAGCTTATGAGAATCATGTATATTCTGAGGTCGTTTGCCGTGAAGGCAGGCACTGAGCGGGTGATCAGCGACAAGATGAACTACTTGTCAGATCGTGGATACGATATTTCAATGGTGACCTATGAGCAAGGCAGCCATCCACATGCGTTTCCCTTGAACCACTCTATCCACTATCACCATATCAATGCGCCCTTCTTTACGCTAAGCAAGTACCCTCTATGGAAGAGAGTTTTGAAGATGAGGGGAATGAGGCGTCGCTTTCGCGAAGGATTTCAGCAGGCTATTGATAAGGAACAGCCCGATGTCATCATTGCCACAACCTATTCCATGAAGTTGCTTGACATAGTCTTGAAAGCAAAAACGGGAGCTTGTCGGCTGCTAGAGTCTCACGTAGCCTGTTTTACCATCAGAAAGACCTATGACTACCGCCATCATCCCCTCATGCGTAGAGTAGCAGCACTCTATGACAAAGTGGCATTTATGCGGATTAAAAAATTTGACTGTGTGGTCACCCTCACTGAAGGCGATGCTCACGACTGGGGGCTGCATTCAAAGAATGTAGTAGTCATCCCAAATCCTGTCACTGCATACCCTGAAACGGTGTTGCCGCATGATGGCTCTGGGCGTCGCATCATCTGTGTGGGGCGTCTCAATGAACAAAAGGGTTTTGATATGCTCATTGAGGCTTTCTCACTCATTTCAGAGAAATGTAGGGATTGGCATGTCGTTATTTTCGGTACTGGCGAAGACGAGCACATGCTTCGTGGGAAAATACATCAACATCAGTTGGAGGGCCGCATTAACATACAAAGACCTACAGACCTCATCTATGATGAGTACATGAAGAGTGAGTTTTATGTGCTCAGTTCTCGTTACGAGGGCTATCCGCTGGTGCTTAACGAAGCCATGTCGTGCGGAATTCCTTGTGTGGCGTTTCGTTGCAATTATGGCCCGGCCGATGCAATCTCTCATGGCGTAAATGGCTTGCTGGCTGAAAACGGTAACATAGAAGACCTGTCACAAAAGATGTTGTGGATGATAGAACATCCTACAGAACGTCTGGCTATGGGAAGAGAAGCTCGGGAAGCGGCCAGACGTTATCTTCCTTCAGTCATTATGGAAAGGTGGAACCAGCTATTTCGCAAGCTAACTCAAGGCGAGGCATGAAAATAGTGTATATTGCAAAATCTTTGGCTCCTATTGGTGGGTTAGAGCGGGTACTGAGTGATAAGATGAACTATTTAGTCACTAAGGATTACGACGTTACCCTTGTGACATACGAGCAGGGTAAACACCCGTTTGCTTTTCATTTGGACGACAGAATTCATCATTATGATCTCCATGTTGTTTTTTTTGCCCTGCATAGGTATGGTTTCTTGAAACGCGTTCTGCTTCAACAATACTACAGGATACTATTCAAAAAGAGGTTGCAGAAGCTCATAACAGAGACAAAGCCCGATGTCATCATTACAACTACCTATTCGATGATAGTTGTTGATAAAATTGCCAATCTCAGGACTTCTGCTTTTAAAATCATTGAATCGCATGTCGCTTATCATGTGATGCGCAAGCAGGATTCCTATAGGCCAAATACTATTCTTCACTATATTGCCCGCTTCATCGATCAATTCACTATCAAAGCTGTTGGCAAATTCGATTTGTTGGTGACTCTTACCAAAAGCGATGCTGAAGAGTGGTCAAAACATATAAGCAGAATGGCCGTCATTCCCAATCCTATTACGAAGTATCCTGAGACTGTGACTCATAGTCAAGACACGAAGTGTCGCATCATCTGTGCTGGCAGGCTTGATGGGCAGAAGGGCTTTGACATGCTGATAGACGCCTTTGCCCTAATTGCTGACCAGTGTCCCCAATGGCATATCGACATATTTGGTAGCGGTGAGGAGAAGGAAAAGTTGATGTATCAGATAAAAGCGAATGGGCTCTTTGGGAGAATTGTTATCAACAATCCAACAGACGATATCTACCATGAATACTCCTCGAGTGATTTCTTCGTTCTGAGTTCACGCTTTGAAGGCTTTGGCCTGGTACTTGCCGAAGCCATGTCCTGTGCCATCCCTTGTGTTTCCTTCAACTGCCCCTATGGCCCTGAAGAGATCATCACAGACACAGTTGACGGCCTGTTGGCCAAGGCATGTGAAGTTAAGGACTTGGCAGATAAGATGTTATGGATGATAAAACATGAGGAAGAACGAAAAAAGATGGGAATTCGTGCGCGTGAGAAGGCACGCCGATACCAGATGGATACGGTTATGCGCCAGTGGACAACCTTACTGGAGTCGGTTAAGTGAATTGCTTCTTCTTTTTTATACCGAAAAGGAGAAGCGCCAACACTTCATTCTTCATGATCAGCCTTGCTACAAGAATGGAGATGATTATCGTCGATGCAGTTAATACTACATTTAGCAAGAAATCTTCAATAGGGTTATCCCTTATTTCTATCTCATTGATAAAAAGCCTCAGGAAAAAGTGCAACAGATAAATCTGGAGAGAATAAAACCCGATATTTGCGAATGTACGCTCAAAAGGTCTTATTCCATGGGTGAAAAGTGTGATTACCAAGAGTAGACTGAAGATATTGCAAAGGGGTATAAGAGCATGGTTTTCATACTGGATGAAGAAAAATTGAGCGATGGCATATAAAAGAGCGTAAATGGCAGCAAAGCGCATTTGGAAAAGCTTGCTGAGCATGTTTGAATAATAGCCCATGATGAAAAAAGGGAAGTAGTGCCAAACTAAGTTCAGACTGAATAGTCCGTTAATAGTGTTGTTGATTCTCGGTATGGCAAGCTCGTAGATGGTAAAGAGCACATAAAAGACAACGATGAAAAGGAAGAGACTTTTATTCGTCTTCTTTGAGAGGTACTTGCATACAGCTAGAATAACCATCATTTCAAACAGCACAAATGTGAACCAATAGCCATCTTTGAAATTCTCGAAAAAAACTCTTGGTATGCTTTCGGGAACTATGAGCGCCCAAATGAGGATGAAAGAGAAAAAAGGTAAAAGCAATCTAACGATCCTATTCTTAATTAATTCAATGGTCCCATATCGGTTGGCCGAACTATTGGCAAACAGCCCGCTGACAAACATGAATATGGGAAGCTGGCAAGTGTAACAAATGAAATAGACGATGGAGTCTGGATGGACGGCAGGGTCGATATAGAAGCGTGGGTATAAGTGATGTAAAACAATCATCACTATTGCAATTCCGCGAGCATAATCCCATGTTACATCACGGACTGTTTCTTTTCTATGAAGATTACTCATATAACCAACTTAAAATATATCTGTAAGTTCCTTTGAAACTTCCGCAGCTAATGAGCTGACCATACATCAGAACATACCAATAGTTCATGGGGCTCGAACGGAATGGGTGGAATTTCTTTGTTTAGAGGGGCTTGGGCGGGTTTCATTTATTATATTTACGGGGTAACGATTGCTATTTTTTGAGTTTCTTGAGGAGATTTGCTAGATCGGATTTCAGTGCGTTAACCTCTGCGATGGACTGGTGAAGTTCTCGGTTAAGGGCTTCGTTTTGCTTTATTTGTTGTGTCATGATGTCGAAGAAAGCGTCTGCCCATGAGGGGATAAAGGGGGTGGGGGATGGTCCAGCGGTCATGTTCTCTACTTTTTTCTCTTCAGGTCGACATAATAGGGGACGCTCAATTGGATGCGTCTGGCAATATGTCTCATCTTCCATAAGCATATTAGCAGATTGGCCTCTGAAGTATTGCATATTGAAGATGTTGCCGAATGCAGCGTTCAGCTTTCTGAGCGTATCATCATTCGGTTGTACTTTACCTTTCATAATTCTGGATATGGTCGTTTGTGTTATTCCAGTTTTAATTGAAAGGTCTTTCTGGTCGTTGACTTTTTTCTCTTTAACAAGATAATCATAGACAACGGCGAACATCTCACTCCTAAGCATAATTTACACCGTTTGTATTAAAAAATATTAATAATTTACACAAATTTACATCATTTCAATTAATTGTTTGTATATTTGCACCATAATTGATTAACTAATAATCGGGTACAAGAACAGCCGTTAGGGGTTGTACGTCTTTTCGGCAAAAGCGGACAAACCTCTTTGCATAACACTTTACGAGGGTGCTAGAATGCAAATTTACGGCTTTCTTCCCGATTTTCAAACAATAGTGTTTCAAAATTAAGAAACATTAAAATATGAAACAAAGATTAGAATACATAGATTCTCTAAAGGGTTTTGCTATTTTACTCGTAGTGATGGGTCATGTGGTTGCATGGTGTTTTGAGTCATTTGACACTGCGATGCAGATGTCTCCTACCCCAATTCTACTATGGAAAATTATCTACTCTTTTCACATGCCTCTTTTTATGTTTATTAGTGGCTTCTTATTCGGTATGTCCCATTTTGCAACGTTCAAGGAGTATGTCATGAAAGTGTGGAAGAAAGTGAAAATGCTCATTATTCCGTGGTTAGTGTGTGGCATATTAGTTGAAATGTGGCGAGGCGTTAGAGAACTGACATATTGGTACTTGTTGACCTTGTTTCAACTAATTTTGATTGTTGGAGTTATAAATTTTTTACTCGATAAAATCAAAAGTAAGACTTATCAAGTCATTGTAGAAATAGTAGTATTGCTTATAACACATTTATCACTTCAAATGCTGACTAAAGTTTATGACTCTCCCTTGCTATACTCTTTGTATGATTGGTATCCTCATTTGTGCAGTATGTTTGGATATTTTGCTTTAGGTAGTTTCCTTATGAGATATGTTGATATTCAAAACCTTATGAATAACAGAGTGTATTCTTTGTGCTTATTATTCTTTTGTTTGAGTTGCGTTGTATATATACCACATTCAAGTATCATGTCTATTAGTCTGAAGTGTATTACTGCAATTTATTGTTGTTTGTATATCTTTAAGGAGTGCTTCACTGAAGGGCGTGTGATAAACTATTTCAAGAGAATAGGAAAAAACACCTTGTGCATTTACATTCTTCACTTTTTCTTTGATATTAAAATCATTCAAATTGGTCAATATCTCATAACCTTAGTTCAAGGTGATAGAATGGAGTTTGTGACGGCGTTTGTCATTCAACTGCTAGTATCTGTTGCTATATCACTATTGATAATTGAACTTTGCTTGCTTACAGGAAAACTAATTAAAACAAGTAGATTTTTGTCATTTATCATTTTAGGTGAAAAACATAATTAAGGGATGCAATTGCATCCCTTAATAGTTTTATGATATTTGA
>CAMNJH010000027.1 GCA_946541275.1 uncultured Prevotellaceae bacterium | reverse complement strand
GAGGGGCAGATGAAGTTCCCCTTCTTCCTCACTCCCGAGAAGCACTATGTAGGTGCCGCCTGGTATAGAAAGAAGGTCTACGTGCCCAGGGAGTGGAAGGGCGACCGCATCACGCTTTTCCTGGAGCGCCCCCACATTGAAACCACCGTTTATGTGAACGGTAAGGAGGTGGGCCATCGGAATAGTCTGTCAGTTCCCCATCGCTACGATGTGACGCGTTATATCAAGGCCGGCCGCCAGAACGACATTACCATTCGCGTATACAATGGTATAGATAATGTATGTGTGGGGCAGGATTCACACAGCGTCACCGACCAGACACAAGGCAACTGGAACGGCATCACAGGGCGCATGGAGCTGCAGTCGCACTGGAAGAAGCTGAACATCAAGAAGGTACGCATCCTGCCTAGCAAGGATATGTCGACCATTCAGGTTGAAGTGGAGCTGGAAAACCACGTCCCCTATGTGCGGGTGTTCCCTTTCTATGACTATTACGCTCATGCCTCTGTGAAGTCTATTGTGAATGGCAAGGAGGGAAAGACGCTCCGTTCCAGCATGGTGGCCATCGATGGTAAGAACAAGGCCAAGTTTACATTCGTTGGAAATATCCCGAAGAATGGTAGCAGATACCTTCAAGACATTGAGCCCTGGGACGAGTTTCACCCCAATCTTTACAAGCTTATTGTGGAGGCTGGTGATGATGTCTATGAGGCCAAGTTCGGCGTCAGGGATATTCGCGTCAAGGGCCGCCAGCTGACCATCAATGGCCGGCCGCTTTTCTTGCGTGGAACGGTGGAGAGCTGCTGCTTCCCCGAGACGGGCTACCCGCCTACCGATGTTGATGAGTGGGTGCGCATCTTCCGCAAGTGCAAGGAGTTTGGATTGAACCACATGCGCTTCCACAGCTATTGTCCGCCCGAGGCTGCCTTCCAGGCTGCCGACCAAGTGGGCATCTACTTGCAGGTGGAAGGACCATCGTGGCCCAATCACGGCGTGAAGTTGCGTCGTGGACAGACCATTGATCAGTATCTGCTGGACGAGTCAAAGCGCATCATCGACGAGTATGGCCATCATCCCTCCTTCGTGATGATGGCCGCTGGCAATGAGCCTGCCGGCGACTGGGTGGCCTACTGTAACGACTGGGTCAGCCAGATGCATGACTATGACTCCACCAAGGTGTACTGCGGAGCCAGTGTTGGTGGAGGCTGGGCCTGGGACGACGGTTCCGAGTATCATGTGAAAGGCGGGGCCCGGGGACTGGACTGGGACAAGCGCCCACCGCAGTCGGAAGATGACTACTACAGCCAGATAGAGTTCCCCCGCAATTACAAGGGCACCACGCCCAATGACTCGCCCATCATTGCCCATGAACAGGGTCAGTGGTGCGTATTCCCTGACTTCAATGAAATCAACGATTACACAGGTGTCTATAAGGCCCGCAATCTGGAGGTCTTCCGCGACTTATTGCAGCGCAACGGTATGGAAGGGCAGGCCGAGAAGTTCCTCCATGCTAGTGGAAACCTGCAAAAACTGTGTTATAAATACGAGATAGAGCGCAATCTGCGCACGCCCGACTATGCTGGCTTCCAACTGTTAGGACTCAATGACTACAGCGGCCAGGGCTCTGCATTCGTGGGGCCGCTCAATGTGCATTGGAAAGAGAAAAACTACGTGAAACCCCGCGAATGGCGTGAGTTCTGCAATCGTATTGTGGTGCTGGCCCGCTTCCCCAAGTTCGTTTACACCAACAATGAGCGCCTCATCGTGCCCATTGAGGCTATGAACGCTCTTTATGCTAATCTGGCTAATTGTCCCATTGCCTATCAGTTGATGCAGAATGACAGCCTCATCGTGTTCAGTGACTCGCTGCCTAATCAGTTCATCCCCATAGGGAAGAATACCAAACTGGCCACCATCGACCTGCCCCTGAACAAAATCGTTCAGGCCTCAAAGATGAAGCTGAATGTGACCATGGCTAACCAAATACAAAACAACTGGGAATTCTGGGTCTATCCTTCGGTGCCCGATACCGTGGCGGCCACGGGCCATGAGCCTTTCATCACCGACAAACTCAGCCCCGCTGCCCTTGACACGCTGCGCAGTGGGGGAACGGTGCTGCTGACAGCGGCCGGCTTGGTGACGCTGGGCAGTGATGTGAAGCAGACCTATTTGCCAGTGTTCTGGAATACGTCGTGGTTCAAAATGCGGCCACCCCATACCACTGGAGCCTATATTGACCGTCATCATCCGCTGTTCAAGTATGATTTCCCCACTGACGATTGGGCCAACCTGAACTGGTGGGAGTTGCTGAACCGTGCACAAGTGATGAACCTGATGGAGCTGCCCGCCAGTTATCAGCCTCCCATACAGCCCATTGACACCTGGCACGTGTCACGCAAATTGGGTATGCTCATTGAGGCTCGTGTGCTGAATGGCCGACTGCTGATGACCACCATGGACATTAGCACCGATCTGGTGCACAGGCATGTGGCGCGACAAATGAGGCAGGCCATTCTGCGCTATATGCAAAGCGCCGACTTCAATCCCTCACTCCAGTTGGAACCAGAGATTATTGAGCACTTCTATACCCTCCAGGCACCGCCAGTGAATATGTTCACCAATGATTCGCCTGACGAACTGAAGCCAAAGCTGACACAGACTTCCAACTGAGCAGGCTCATACGCGCATTGCGTATGGGCATCATGCTTTGGCTACGAACACGATGTTCCGGTGGGTAGAGCGATAGTCGTAGGCCTGGGCCACTTTCTGTGCCTCGGCGGCCTCGCCCTCATCTTCATCCTCTTCGGGAACGGGGAATGCCTTGCCCTCCTTGAACACGCGTAGTGCTTCGCGGATGGCGGGGTCGCTGGCGTTCAGGTATTGCAACCACGACTGCTCATCCAGCATGTTGTACACCAGCCGGCTCAGAATGAAGTTCTCCAGCAGCCGGTGTGAGCGCTGCACCATCAGGTTGCGACGCTTCAATCCGTGGTCTTCGGCATAGCGCACAAACTTCTCAACAATGTTCTGACGCTTCAGGTATTTCACCAGCGATTCCTGGTCTTCAAATTCGCTCAGCTTTTCCCGGTTCTGGTCCGTATATTCGTAGCCGAATTGCAGAATGAGGCCCGACATGACAGCCTCCTTGTAGTAAGAGGTGACGTCGGTGGTGTCTTCAGGTACAAAGATATCAGGGGTGATGCCGCCGCCGCCGTACACCGTGCGGTGCAGTCGAGTGAAGTATTTGGGCCCTGTATGCTTGATGCTGTCCTGCGAGAAGAACTCGCCGTGCTCGTAGCGCAGCAGCATGTCTTCCTCGTAGTTGCGGTCCATGCCGCTGGTATAAGGCTTCTGAATGCAGCGTCCTGAGGGGGTGTAATAGCGGGCAATGGTGAGGCGCATCAGCGAACCGTCCTTGAACGGAATGGGTTGCTGAACCAATCCCTTGCCGAAGGAGCGGCGGCCGATGATGGTGCCGCGGTCATTGTCCTGAATGGCGCCTGCCAGGATTTCGCTGGCTGAGGCCGAGCCCTCGTCGATGAGCACCACCAGTGGCATGAACTGGTAGGAGCCACGGCCGTTGCTGCGGTATTCATCGCGGTTGTAGTGAAGGCCTTCAGTGTAGACTATCAGGCTGTTGCGGGGCAGGAACTGCTGCGCTATGCTGGTGGCCGACTGCAGATAGCCGCCCGTGTTGCCACGCAGGTCGATGACCAGCTGATTGAAGCCCTCCATTGACATCTGGGCAAGGGCGATAACCAGTTCCTCATAGGTGGTCTCACCAAAGTTCTTGATTTTCACGTAGCCAGTGTTCTCATCCAGCATGTAGGCAGCGGTAACACTGTGGGTGACGATAGTGTTTCGGGTGACGGTGAACTCCAGTTGGCGGGGCTCAAGTCCACGCACTATACCCAGTTTCACCTGTGTCCCCTGAGGGCCTTTCAGCTTGTGCATGGCCACTTCGTTGGTCAGGTCTTCGCCCGTGAAGACAGAGTCGTCGACGGTGACGATGCGGTCGCCGGCCAGGATGCCAGCCTGCTGGGCAGGGCCTCCCTTGATGACGTTCTGAACGCGCAACGTGTCGTTGCGAATGATAAACTCGATGCCTACACCCGAGAAGGAACCGCGCAGGTCGTCCTCGGCCAGTTCCACATCGTCTGCTGAGATGTAGATGGAGTGGGGGTCCAGTTCGCCCAGGATGATGGGGATGGTGTTCTCCACCAGGTCGGTCACGTCGACCGAGTCAACATAATACTGGTCAAGAGCCGTAAACAGGCCCGACAGCTTGTTCTTGCCTGCTTCAATGGTGATGCTCTTGTGACCGCCATAGAACTGAATGCCGTAGAACGAGCCCACCAGAATGCCAACTATGGCAGCCAGGGCCAGCCACAAGGGCATGAAACGATTTGACTTATTGTTGCTCATTTTTCTTCGTCTATTGTGGGAAAATAGGTATGAGGAATGGCGCTATACTTTTTCCAGCTCCAGATAGCAAACGTCAATGCCGGCACGCTGCAACAGTTCGATGCCGTCGGTAAGACGGTATTTTTCGCCGTAGACCACCCGCTTAATGCCTGCCTGGATGATGAGTTTTGCACACTCTATGCAGGGCGAGGCCGTGATATAGATGGTGGCGCCGTCGCTGTTGTTGTTTGAGCGGGCCAGCTTAGTGATGGCATTAGCCTCGGCATGCAGCACGTAGGGCTTCGACACGTTGTTCTCATCCTCGCAAATGTTCTCAAAGCCCGTCGGCGTACCGTTATAGCCGTCGCTGATAATCATCTTGTCCTTCACCACCAGGGCGCCCACTTGGCGGCGCTGACAGTAGGAATTCTCAGCCCAGATGCGGGCCATGCGCAGATAACGCTGGTCCAGTTTGCCTTGCTTGTCGTTCATTTTCTATGTTCTCTCTAAACAGCTTGCAAAGTTACGTCTTTTCTTTGAAATAAAGAAATTTTTTGCCCGTCTTTGCTTCATATTAGTTTATTTTTGTGTATTAGCACCGAGCTTGTTGATTAAAGTGACAACATTGAAGGCAATGATTGTAATGTCTTCTCCCCGATAACTGTGGAGATTTTGCCGGCCTGTGTGCTAATGAGCCTGCCTAATCCAAAAATCGGGCAGGCTCATTAGATGCATTATTTCTTCTTAATCCCGTTGCGTTTTAGCAGTGCGTCGATGGTGGGCTCGCTGCCCTTGAAGTTTTTGTAGAGTGTCATGGGGTCGTCGGTGGCGCCACGCGAGAGGATGCAGTCGCGGAAGCGCTGTGCCGTCTTCTGGTTGAAGATGCCGTGGCGCTTGAACACGGCGAAGGCATCGGCATCGAGCACTTCGGCCCATTTGTAGCTGTAGTAGCCGGCAGCATAGCCTCCGGCCATGATGTGACTGAACTGGGTGGTCATGCAGGTGTCGGTGCGCTGCTTGCCGATGATGGCCTTGGCCCAGGCCTGCTTCTCAAAGGCAATGATATCGTCGGTGAACTCGTCCTTCTTGGTGTAGTAGGCCATGTCGAGCAGGCCGAAGCTCACTTGGCGCAGACAGGCGGTGGCGGCCATGAAGTTGCGGCTGCGCACGATGCGGTGTATCAGCTCGTCGGGCAGCGGCTTGCCCGTCTCATAGTGGAAGGCGAAGGTACGCAGAAACTCTTTCTCCACAGCAAAATTCTCCATGAACTGCGAGGGCAGCTCGACGAAGTCCCACAGCACGTTAGTGCCGCTGAGGCTTTCGAAGCGGCAATTGGAGAACATGCCGTGCAGGGCGTGCCCGAACTCGTGGAGGAAGGTTTCCACCTCGCCCAGTGTGAGCAGGGCGGGCTTGTCGGGCGTGGGCTTCGTCAGGTTCATCACCACGCTGACGTGTGGCCTCACGTTCTTGCCCTTGCGGTCAATCCATTGTCCCTGATACTGCGTCATCCAGGCGCCGCCCTGTTTGCCTTTGCGGGGGTGGAAGTCAGCGTAGAATACGGCCAGGTAGCTGCCGTCGCGGTCGAACACCTCGTAGGCTTTCACGTCGGGGTGGTAGACTGGAATGTCCTTGTTTTCCTGGAAGGTGATGCCATAGAGGCGTGTGGCCAGGCCGAACACGCCGCTGATGACCTTGTCCAGTTGGAAGTAGGGGCGCAGCATCTCGGCATCGATATTGTATTTCTTCAGCTTCAGCTTGTGCGAATAGAACCCCATGTCCCAGGGCTCTAAAGCCGGCTTCTGCCGACGTGTCGAACAGCTCTTCTTCAGTTCTGCTATTTCTTTCTCAGCCGTCGGCTTATAGGCATCCACCAGCTGGTTCAGCAACCGGTAGACGCCGCGTATGTTCTTGGCCATACGGCGACTGAGCACGTAGTCGGCATAGGTCTTATAGCCCAGCAGCTGTGCTATTTCGCGGCGCAGGTTGATCAGCCGTTTGCACACCTCCAGATTATTGTTTTCATTGTCGTGAATGCCCTTGGTGTTATAGGCCATATACATCTGGCGGCGCAGTTCCCGCTGAGTGCTGTAGGTCATGAAGGGAGAATAGCTGGGAGCGTCGAGCGTGAACACCCATCCTTCCAGTTGGCGTTGTCGGGCCTCCTCAGCGGCGGCATCGATGGCCGTTTGTGGCAGTCCGTCTAGCTGCTGTTCGTCGGTGATGTGTAGCGTGTAGGCCTTGTTCTCTTTCAGCAGGTTCTGAGAGAACTGCAAGCCCAGTAACGAAGCCTCCTCGGTCAGTTGGCGCAGGCGGTCCTTACCTTCCTTCGACAGCAGGGCGCCACTTCGCACGAAGCCCTGGTAGCAGTCGTCCAGCAGCCGCTTCTCCTCGGGTGTCAGTTTGCGATGATGGCGATGCACGTAGCGCACGCGCTCAAACAGCTGTTCGTTCAGTCGCATGTCGTTGGCGTGCTGTGTCAGTATGGGGCTCATCTTCTGGGCCAGCGCATCCATCTCGTCGTTGGTCTCGGCCGAGAGCAGGTTGAAGAACACGGTGCTCACCCTGTCCAGTAGGTCGTAGTAGCCTTCCGAGTCGTCGTCCTTGTTGATAATGGTATTGTCGAATGAGGGCTTGGCGGGATTGTTGATGGTCTTGTCCAGATACTCCTTGTCACGGCGTATGCCCTCCATGAAGGCCTCTTCATAGTCCTCCATGCGTATACGGTCGAAGGGCGCCGTGTCGTGTGGCGTGTTATAGGGCTCAAAAAACGGGTTCTTCCTTTCTGCTTTCTGTTCAGCGGGCCCTTGCTGCCCCATTGTTGCTTCGCTCATCATGATAATCTGTTCTTTTTGCGTTACGAAATGACTGATTGTTCCTGTATAGTGCTCACTCTTCAGTGAGAAGGTATGGCTATGGCTTCAGCACGCCTATTTCCTTCATCCAGCTTTCGGCCAGCTCCACCCACAAGGCCGTGCTGCCTGGCTGTCGCCGCAAGGCGATGGAGTGCTTGCCGAAGGGAAAGACGTGGAGCGACGACAGCTTGACGCCCTTTCGCATCAGGGCTTCAAACATGGACACCGAGTTCATCACGCCCACGGCGGGGTCATCGGCCGCATGGATGAGCAGGGTGGGGGGATTCTGCGCTGTCACCTGCTGGTCCATGGAGAACTGACGGCGCTTCTCGGCGCTCTTTGACTGAGCGCCCAGCAGACAGTCGCGGCTGACGCGGTGGGTGATGCTGTCGGCCATGGAGATGACAGGGCTGACGAGAATGGCAAAGTCGGGGCGGAAGCTGACGGCGTCGAGCGAGTCGCCAATGGCGCTCAGGTCATCTGTGATGGTGCTCACGCAGGCGCACACATGTCCGCCGGCGCTGGTGCCCATCACGCCTATCTTGTCTGGGTCGATGCCAAATTCTGCTGCACGCGACCTCACCAGTCTGATGGCCCGTTGGGCATCCTGCGTGGGGGCTATGCTGCCATCCTGCACGTCGGGCTGGTTGGGCAGCCTATGCAGCAGTATGAAGGCGGTGACACCGAAGGTGTTGAACCATTTGGCCATGGAGATGCCGCTCACCTCGTAGGCCTGCTTCACATAGCCGCCTCCTGGAATGATGACTACGGCTGTGCCCGTGCGTTCCTCCACCACAGGCTGATAGACGTACAGGCGGGGCTGATCGGCTCGCCAGATGCGGTGGTTCACGATGGAGTCGCTCACGCTGATGCCCGTGCTGTTGGGCACGGTGCCTTCAGCCCATAGGTTGATGCGCTGGTGCCCCTCGGCGGGAATGTCGATGGCAGCTTCTGTCGTTGGTTTGGCAGTCTTCTTCCGCTTGGCCTCTGCAGAGGGCATGCTCAGCATGCCAGCTGCCAGTGTGCCTGCCATCAGAATACTTACTAATTTGTGGTTCATCATCTCAAATGCTTTCTTTTCGGTGTGCAAAATTACTAAAAAACCCTCGTTCATTCAACATTTGAAGTGAAAAATATTACAAAAAAGCATTCTTTATGGCAATATCATTGCCTCAATATAATCCAAACTAACTTCATTCCCTGTCTCATGCGCGCGCGTTAAATAAGGCAAAACTGAAGTGCTACAAGTGCTACCATCGGCTGTAATCGGTTGTAATACAGTGCTTTGTGGGTGCATTTTTGATTTTTTGAAATGCTACCGCGAATGCTACTTGCGGGGGCTTCCTTCGTTTGCACATTATGGCCGTTTTGTGCAAAAATGAGACATATAGAAAAGTCGGACGCGACTTTTCTATATGTCTCATGCAACTTTTTTCAAAACGGCGCCGACTTTTTCCAAAAAGTCAACGAGATTTTTCAAAACGGCGTTGACTATTTTTCATGGGGCGCCGTCTTTTGGGGGAAAAGTCGGGTCGAGGGTGAGCTGGTAGCACCTGTAGCATTTCCGGTAGCACGAACTGTTGGGGAATATGCACCCGTAAAAGGCGAAATATCAGGTGGTTAGAGCCGTCGGTAGCACTTGTAGTATGATAATTCCGCGCATATTATACGCGCGCGCGAGGAACGAGGACAAACGACAACTAGAGCAGGAAAAACAATGACACACCCACCATGCTGATGACGGCTCCCACAACGGTGCGGGCGGTGATGGGCTGGTGGAAGAGCCATTTGGAGGGCAGAAGGATGATGATGGGCGTCATGGCCATGATGGTACTGGCAATGCCGGCGGCGGTGTACTGTACGGCCATGAGCGAGAAGCCCACGCCGATGAACGGTCCCGAGAAGACGGCCACCAGCATGGCCAGCAGCCCGCGGTGCTCTTTCAGGCTCTCACGCATACGGCCTCCGTGACCGCTGAGCAGTAGCCAGGCATAGAAACACACGAAACCCGCCACGCAGCGTATCATGTTAGAGCCAAACGGCAGGAAATCCTCCACCGAAGGCAGCAGAGTGGCAGGCACATCGGCCACATAGTGGTCCAGTCCTATCTTGCTCAGTACCAGCCCCACGCCCTGCCCCAGCCCGGCGCCGATGCCGAAGAGTATGCCTTTCAGGGGCAGGTTGAGTGCCACGTGGTGCTCCTGGTTGCGTCCCAGGACGCTGATGGCAATGCCCGTCATGGTGACGCCCATGGCCAGCAAGGCCGTCCATGAGAGTGTCTGCCCCAGCATGACCCATGCTGAGATGGCCGTAAACATGGGCGCCAGCGTCATGAACAGCTGCCCCATGCGCGAGCCAATGGTCAGGTAGGAATTGAACAGACACCAATCGCCGAAGAAGTAGCCCACCACGCCCGATGCCAGCAGCCATACCCATGCCTGTCCGCCGGCATAGACGGGATAGGGGCTGCCCAGCGTGAGCCACATCAGCAGTGCTGACAGCAGCAGGGCCACGCCCATGCGCCACACGTTCATGACGAACACACCCAGACGCCGGCTGCCCACCTCGCTGGCCAGCGCCGCAATGGTCCATGAAAAGGCCACTCCCAGGGATATCAGTTCACCTAAGTATTTCATTTTTCCGGGGCGCAAAGGTAAGAAGAAAATCCATGATAACAAAGATTTTTTGCTTTTTTTCGGTGTTGCCATGATTAATTAGTGAGTAAGAGCACGGGGTTCCGATTTTTTTTCGTACCTTTGCCCCAAACTTAAAGCATGATGAAAAAGCACATTCTTACCCTGTTTGTTATGCTGGGTGCATGGGCCACTCTTGGTGCCACGCCCATTGACGACCTGCTGGAGCGCATTGACCGTGGCGCTTCGCGTAAGTTCAAGATAGAGTTGCGCAAGTCGGACAAAGACTTTTTTGAGCTGGACCAGCAGGGCAGCCGCCCAGTGGTGCGTGGCAACTCGTGGGTGAACATCGGCGTGGGCATCAACTGGTATCTGAAGTACTATGCCGGCATCCACCTTTCGTGGAACCAGATGCAGGCCCAGTTGCCGGCCGTGCTGCCACCCGTGACGAAGAAGGAACGTCATGAAACCGACCTCACGCTGCGCTATGATTTCAACTATTGCACTTTCTCCTATTCCATGGCCTTCTGGGACTGGAAGCGCTGGGAGCAGGAGATTGACTGGATGACGCTGCACGGCGTCAACCTGCCGCTGGCCATCGTGGGCGAGGAATGCGTGTGGCGCCAGATGCTGCTCCGGCTGGGCTATTCGGAAGAGGAGATAGGACGCTTCATAGCCGGTCCGGCCTTTTTGGCTTGGTGGGAGATGAACAATCTGGAGGGGTGGGGTGGCCCGCTGCCGCTGTCGTGGTATGACCGCCAGGAACAGCTGCAGAAGCAGATTCTGAAGCGTATGAAGGAGCTGGGCATGCACCCCGTGTTGCCAGGCTATTGCGGCATGATGCCCCACGACGCCCGCGAACGGCTGGGATTGAACGTCAGCGATGCCGGGCTGTGGAACGGCTTCCAGCGCCCCGCCAATCTGCTGCCCACCGACCCGCGATTCGACGAGATAGCCCAGCTCTACTACGATGAGCTGACTCGCCTTTTTGGCCGTGCCGATTATTATTCCATGGACCCCTTCCATGAGAGCCACGACGATGCTTCGATTGACTATGCTGAGTCAGGGCGGAAACTGATGGCTGCCATGAAGCGCGTCAACCCCAGGGCCACCTGGGTGGTGCAGGGTTGGACGGAGAATCCCAGACCCGAAATGGCCAATGCCCTGCCTGTGGGCGACTTGCTGGTGCTCGACCTCTTCTCGGAGTGCCGTCCCATGTTTGGCGCTCCCAGCATCTGGCGCCGCCCCGAAGGCTACGGGCAGCATCAGTGGCTGTTCTGCCTGCTGGAGAACTTCGGAGCCAACGTCGGACTGCACGGGCGCATGGACCAGCTGCTCAGTAACTTCTATTCCATGAAAAATGAAGGGGAGCGCACTTGCACTGGCATTGGTTTCACTATGGAAGGCTCGGAGAACAATCCCGTGATGTTCGAACTAATGAGTGAGCTGCCCTGGCGCTCTGAGAAGTTTACCAAGGAAGCGTGGGTGCGCCAGTATGTGAAAGCCCGCTATGGAGTGACTGACTCCACCATCGAACAGACCTGGCTCCTGCTGGCTAATACCATCTATAACTGTCCGGCGGGCAACAACCAGCAGGGCCCTCATGAGAGCATCTTCTGCGGCAGGCCCTCGCTGAACAATTTCCAGGCCAGCAGTTGGTCGAAGATGAAGAACTACTATGACCCCGCCGCCACCCTGCGAGCAGCCCAGCTGATGAACAGCGTGGCCGGGAAGTACAGGGGGAACAATAACTTCGAGTATGATCTGGTGGATATCACCCGACAGGCCCTGGCCGACCAAGCCCGCAAACAATACCAGCACACCATTGCCGACTACAAGGCTTTTGCCATCGACGACTTCCGCCAGTCGTCAGCCCGCTTCCTGCAGATGCTGCTCTGGCAGGACGAACTGTTGGGAACGCGCTCAGAGTTCAGACTGGGCCACTGGACGCAAGCCGCCATCAACTGCGGCGCCACCCCCGACGAGCAAAAACAGTATGAGTGGAACGCTCGCGTTCAGATTACTACCTGGGGCAACCGCTACTGTGCTGACACAGGCGGGCTGAGAGACTATGCCCACAAGGAATGGCAGGGACTGCTGAAGGATTTCTACTATCTGCGCTGGAAAACCTACTTCGATGCCCTAGCCGCGCAGATGGAGGCCCTGACCCGCCCACAGCCTGAGCTGCTCGGCGGTGGCCCCAATGCCAATAAGACCTCTGCAGAACTTATGGTCCTGGCCCGTCCGCAGGAGGTCCAGATAGACTGGTATGCCCTGGAAGAGCCATGGACACAGCAGCACAATGCCTATTCGCCCATGCCCGAAGGCAGCGCCGTTGACGTTGCTGCCAAGGTGATAGGACACCTCAGTGAGTAGAAATACATTATATATTTTGCAATTGGTGATAATTAAAATTAAAAAGTGAGAAATATGAAAAGATGGTTCTTGGTTCTATTGGTCTGTGTGGCGCTGATGGCGCAGGCCAACGCACAAAACACTGTGGCGAGCATTCGCCAGGAGTATCAGGGGGTGCAGCAGAACATCCGCCTGATGATGCAGGAGGACGGCATCCCGCCCGAATACTACCATCTGCATGTGGTGCAGAATCTTCCTGGTACGGGGCTTCATGATGAGAACATCCATATGTTCTATGGCGAACTGCCCAGTGAAGAAGAGGGCGATCCCTATCCTCCTCACTTCCTGCACTTTGTGACGGCCAAGTACAACTTCGCCGTTCGTGAATACTACGAAGAATTTCTCTATGACGACAAGGGACAGGTGAAGTTCATCTATATCCGTGAACCCAATATCGACGTCCCCAACTTTCAAGAGTTCCGGCTGTGGTACGACGGCCCGCGGCTGCTGCAGTTCATGGTGAAAGCCACCGACGACCCTGATGTCTTCAACACTGAAGTGATACCAGCATCCGCTTTCAAACAGGTGTATTTAGGCAAGACGATTCCCACTGAGTACGACGATGTCTGCAAAGGCTATCTGGGACGGTCGAAGCAATATCTGGAAATGTTCAAGGGCATTGATGACAACACACATCTGTAAGCCATATCAGCAAATCCCAATCGCACTGAATACCCTAATAATTCATAGTCTATGAAAACAATCAACTTGACACTGGCGGCCATGTTGCTCATGATGGCCGCCCAGGCCCAAACAGGAAAGGAATGGGACGATCCCCAGACCACAAGCGTGAATAGGGAAACGGCACACACCACGGCACTGCCCATGGGGAGCGAGGCCGATGTCGCCCAAAACAATCCTGGGTTGTCGCCCTACTATCAGTCATTGGACGGCGTGTGGAAATTCCAGTGGGTCAACACCCCGTCGAAAGCCACGGAGGCTATGTGCTCGGCCGACTTCAACGACGCAGCATGGACTGACATCGATGTGCCTTCCAGCTGGCAGGTATGGGGACTGCACCATAATAAGGCATGGGACAAACCTCTCTATTGCAATGTGGCCTATCCTTTCTCGTTCAATGAGCAGACGTATAGTGTGATGGCCTCCCGGCCGGGATGGTTCACCTATAACAGCTCAATGCCCAATCCCGTGGGAACATACAGGCGCCACTTTACTATCACGGCTGACTGTCTGGAGGGGCACGATGTGTTTGTACGCTTCAACGGTGTCGGCCATGGATTCTATCTCTGGGTGAATGGACAGCGTGTTGGCTATAGTGAGGACTCTTATGTGCCCGCTGAGTTCAACATCACCAGCTATCTCAAGGAAGGCGACAATGTGATGGCTCTTCAGGTGTATCGCTTCACCAGTGGCTCCTTCCTGGAGTGCCAGGACTACTGGAGGCTCACCGGCATACAACGGCACTGCTTCATCTGGGCTGCTCCCAAGACACAAATACGCGACTATTTCTTCACCACCACCCTTACAAACAATTATACCACTGCCAAGGCCAATGTGAAGGTGCAGGTGACGGGAGAACAGGCACTCAATGCTGATGACGGATGGACGCTGGAGGCAAAAATCATGGACAATGGTGCTGTCGTGGCACAGTCAGCGACGGCCGCTGACAGCAAGGAGATGCTCAGTCTGGCCATGGATGTCGACCATCCACGCCTGTGGAGCGCAGAAGAGCCCAATCTCTATGATCTTCTGCTCACCTTGAAAAACCGCGAGGGACGCACGGTGGATATCAGAGGCTCCAAGGTGGGGTTCCGCCAGGTGAGCATTCGCAATAGTGACGGAGCGCTGCTCATCAATGGGCGTCGCATGGTGTTCCATGGTGTGAATCGCCACGACTTCTCCCCAGTCAATGGACGAGCCATCAGCGATGAAGAAATCGAGGAGGACATCAAGACCATGAAGAGGCTGAACATCAATGCCGTGCGCACTTCACACTATCCCAATGACCCCATCTTCTATGACCTCTGCGACAAGTATGGAATCTATGTGCTGGCCGAAGCCGACGTGGAGTGCCATGCCAACCAGAAGCTCTCATCTGTGGAATTGTTCCGTCACGCCATGGTGGAACGCTCAGAGAACCATGTGAGATGGATGCGTAATCATCCCTGCATCTTCATCTGGTCGTTTGGCAACGAGAGTGGCAATGGCGAGAACTTCAAGTACGTGGCTCAGGCCATCAAGGCGATCGATAATACCCGCCTGACGCACTACGAAGGCAATAGCGACTATGCCGACGTCAGCTCTACCATGTATGGCAGCTATGAAACCATCGAGTGGATAGGCTCTTCACGACAGGGGAAGAGCGGTCAGAAACCGCACATACAGTGCGAGAACAGCCACTCCATGGGCAACTCCATGGGCAACGTGCGCGACATGTTCAACCTCTACGAGAAATACCCCTGCCTGACGGGCGAGTTCATCTGGGACTTCAAGGACCAGGGCCTGCTGACCAAAAACTCAAGCGGACAGCAGTACTGGGCATACGGAGGCGACTTTGGCGACGCTCCCAACGATGGCAATTTCTGTATCAATGGACTGGTGCGCCCCGACTGGAGCCTGACGGCAAAGTCGTATAACACAAAGAAAATCTACCAGCCGCTGGAATTCAAGGTCGTGGGCACCACTACCAAGCAGTTCAGACTCAAGAACAAGATGGCCTTCCTGCCCAGCTCGCACTATGATGTGAACTATGCCGTGGTCGACGAGGAAGGAAATGTCCTGAGCAGCGGCGTGGTTGACAAGGTCGTAGCCCCGGCTGACAGTGCCCTTGTCAGCATTGACCTGTCGTCGCTTTCGTCGCTCGATGACTCGCAGGAGGCCTTCATCCAGTTTACGGCCAAGCAGAAGGAGGCCACCCCCTGGGCTGATGCCGGCTATGTGGTGGCTGAGGAGAAGCTGCCGTTGAAGACGGCAAAAAAGCCATTGTTCGACCTGAACAAGCTGAGTGGCTGCGAGGTGCTCGATGTGGCTGACAATGCATCGGCGGTTACCATCAGCAATAGTATCTTCAAGGTTGTGTTTGGCAAGAATCAAGGCACCCTGACCAGCTATTCCTACAATGGCCAGTCACTGGTCAGCAAGCCCTTGCTGCTCAATGCCTTCCGTCTTCCCACCGACAACGACGGGCGCATGACCAGTAGCTGGGATGCCATGGGACTGAGGAAGCTGACCGTGAAGGGTACGGATACAAAGTTAACTGTTGCTGACGATAAGAAGACGGCCATTGTGACCCTGAACAGCACCTACACCGGGCAGAATGGAACGGCATTCGACGTGATGCTCCATTTCATAGTTTGTGCCGATGGGACGCTGATGGTCAGTTCTTTCATCCGTCCGGCCAATATAGGGACGGTCATTCCCAAGTTGGGCTTCCGCCTGGAGATGCCAGCCCGCATGGAACAGCTGTCGTGGTTTGGGCGTGGCCCGTGGGACAGCTATCGTGACCGCAAGGAAGCCTGCCTGCCTGCCATTTATCACAGCACCGTGACCAACCAGCGCGAGGATTACATCCTGCCTCAGGAGCATGGCACGAAGCAAGAGGTGAGATGGCTGTCACTGAGCGATGCCAATAGTGGCGACGGGCTGCTCTTCGTGGCTCCCGACCAGATGGCTGCCTCGGCTGTCCATTTCCGTCCGGAAGATAACTATACCGACCGGAACAACCGCTCTAAGCATACCTGGCAATTCAAGACCTGTTCCACAACTGTCGTTTCCCTTGATGCCGCCACTCGCGGTCTTGGCAATGCCAGCTGTGGCCCAGACGTCAGGGAACCTTACGAATTGCGGGCTGCCAATACTTCCTTCCGTTTCTTCATTGTTCCTATGAAGCCGGGCATGAAGGCTGCTGAGGTAGCACGCATGGAGATGCCCGTCTGCCAGCCCGTCAGTTGTGAGCGGCTGACAAACGGAAGAATAAGAATGACTACCGCCACTAAGGGGGCCACCATCTTCTATAGTATTGATGGCGGAGACTACCAGCCTTACTCCAGCGTGCTCACACATAATGACGCCTGCACCATCAAAGCCTATTGTACGGCTGAAAACATGCTGCAGAGCCCAGAGATGAACTATAGCTTCGACCTCTACATCAACAAGACGGCCTGGCGGCTGGTCAGCGTCGACAGTCAGCAAGGCGGCAATGAGGCTCGGCTGGCTTTTGATGGGAAGAACGAAACCTTTTGGCACACGGAGTGGGGAGCCAACGAGCCCCGCTGCCCCCATACGCTGACAGTCGACTTGGTCAAGACCTATAGCGTGACGGCGTTTACCTATCTCAGCAGGCAGGACGGCAACCAGAACGGCATGGTGAAAACCTATGAGCTCTATCTGAGCACTGATGGCAAGAACTGGGGAACAGCCGTGGCATCAGGAGAGTTGAAAAACACCACCGCCCTGCAGGTGGTCACGCTGAAGAGTCCCGTCGTGGCCCGCTATCTGAAGTTCGTGGCCAAGTCGGAAATCAACGGCAATGCCTGGACCTCAGCTGCCGAGATAGGCATTCAGGCCCAGGCCGACGTCACCTCTGTCCAGCTCATTCGGCAAGAGGACCATCACAGCCATGCCTACGACCTGCTGGGGCGCAGGGTCACCGGCCCCACAGCCGATGGGCGGAAAGGCATTTATATTAGTAACGGACGCAAAATCATCAGGTGACATGAATACATCCTCCAACACATCGGGCCGACTGTTGTCGCTCGACATCCTGCGCGGTCTCACCGTGGCTGGCATGATTCTAGTGAACAACGGCTATGGCGAGTCGTTTGAAATGCTACGCCATTCGGAGTGGAATGGCATGACGCCCTGCGATTTGGTCTTCCCGTTCTTCCTTTTCATCATGGGTATCTCGTGCTATCTGTCGCTCTTCAAGAGTGGCTTCACCCCCACCGGCTCCGTTCTTGTAAAGGTGGTCAGGCGCACGGTGCTGCTCTTCGTCATTGGTCTGGCCATCCATTGGTTCGACATGGCGCTGTGGGGCAATCCGTGGGACTTTGCTCATCTGCGCATCTGGGCCGTGCTGCAGCGCATCGCCCTGTGCTATTTCTTTGCCTCGTTGTTCGCGCTTTATGTGCCCCACCGCTATACGCTCCACACGGTCGTTGGCCTGCTGGTGGTCTATACCATCATCCTGCTGGTGGGCAATGGCTATTCTGAGGATTCCGGCGCCAACATCCTGGCCCAAGTTGACTTGAAGCTCTTTGGTTACGACCATCTCTACCACAAAGGCCCCGTTGACCCTGAGGGCCTGGTGGGCACCATCAGTGGCGTGGCCCATGTGCTGCTGGGCTTCTATTGTGGCAAACTCATCAAGACCGGCTCCACCGTGGAGAAGAAGACGCTGGGTGTGTTTGTGGTGGGTGCCGTCTGTGTCTTTGCCGGCTATCTGCTGTCCTATGGTCTGCCGCTGAACAAGCGCATCTGGAGCCCCAGCTACGTCTTCATGACCTGCGGACTGGCCGCCCTGCTTCAGGCGCTCTTCATGTATGTGGTCGATGTGAAGGCTTTCCGAACTCCATCTGCCTCTCCTCTCTTCCCGTTCAAGGTCTTTGGTGTGAATGCCCTGGCCCTCTATGTGTGCAGTGAGCTGTTGGCCATTTTGTTCGGTTTCTTCGGCATAAGCGAAGCCATCTACGGCGTTTTGCATGCGGCCATTCCGGCTGAAAAGTGGGCCTCTCTGGCCTATGCCCTTGTGTTCGTGGCCATCAACTATCTGATAGGCTTCATTCTCTGGAAACGTAGAATATTTATCAAACTTTGATACGAAAAATGAAAAAGATTTATTTGATGATGCTGGCTGCCAGCACCCTGTTGGTGTTCAGCTGCAAGAGTGACAAGCGTAGTCACAGTGATGCCGCCCTCGATGACGAGGACAAAGTGGAACAGGCCGAAGAGAAAAAGGACTTCGAGCCCGAGCGAAAGGACTTCACCTTCCGCACCGATGTGGTCGTTGATGATGAGAACACCGTGGAGAAAGTCTTTGTTCATATCATTCCCTCCCGGGGCAAGGAGGTTGTGGAGGAATGCCAGTACACCTTGCCGCTCGACACCACGTCCTGGACGGGGATAGGCAAGATTGAGGAGGAGGACATCAACTTCGACGGCTATCCTGACCTCCAGGTATGTGCAGGCCCCATGAACAGCTCCGGCAATTTCGTTTACGACGCATGGCTCTGGGATAATGACAAGCATGCCTTCGTCTATGCCGAAGGCTATGGAGAAGCTTTCGACCCCGAGGTGTATGCCGCTGAAGAGGTCATCCGTGGCCGGTTCCGCCTGGACGAAAACGAGACGTGCACCGTCTATCGCTGGGAAGGGAACAAGCTGGTGGAAGTAAGTAGCGAAACTTACAACATTTACGAAAAGGCCGAAGATGACGAGTAGTTCCGACAGAGGGACGAAGTATTAAATAATTAAAAAAACGAGACAGAAGATTGCTGTTTCGTTTTTTTTATGTATCTTTGTTGGCGATTTAAAACTAACTTCTCTAAAACAACAATTACACGTATGAAAGACTTGAAGATGTACATTAACGGCCAGTTCTGCGAGAGCTCTAATGGCCAGTGGATCAACGTTCTGAACCCCTCGACTGAGGAAGTCATCAGCCGCCAGCCCGAAGGCACCATCGACGATGTGAACCGTGCCCTTGATGCTGCCCGCGCTGCCCAGAAGGCCTGGGCCAAGACGCCCGCCATTGAGCGTGCCCAGTATCTGCTGAAGATTGCCGCCGGCATCAAGGCCCGCGAGAAGGAGTTCACCGAGATTATCATGCGCGAGCAAGGCAAGACGCGCGCCTGGGCTGCCATCGAGGTGGGAGCCACCATCAGCTACTTCGAGTATATGGCCACCTTCGCCCGTCATATTGAGGGCGAGATCATACCCAGCGACCGTCCCAATGAGACCATCCTGCTCACCAAGAAGCCCATTGGCGTCGTGGCTGGCATCCTGCCCTGGAACTTCCCCTTCTTCCTCATCGCCCGTAAGGCCGGTGCTGCGCTCATTGCTGGCTGCACCATCGTCATCAAGCCCTCACAGCTCACGCCCGAGAACTGCACCGAGTTTGCCAAGGTCGTTGACGAAGTGGGCCTGCCCGCTGGCGTCATCAACATTGTGACTGGCAAGGGCTCTGTCGTCGGCAACGAGATGGCCGGCTCGCCCAAGATTGACATTGTCAGCGTCACGGGTTCCGTAGGCGCCGGCGAGAGCATCATGGCCGCTGCCTCGAAGAACATCACGAAGGTGAGCCTTGAGCTGGGTGGCAAGGCCCCCGCCATCGTCATGAAGGATGCCGACTTGGAGCGTACTGCCCAGTGGATTGTTGACAGCCGCATAGGCAACAACGGACAGATTTGCAACAACGCTGAGCGCGTCTATGTGCAGAAGGAGGTGAAGGAAGCCTTCACGAAGATTCTGGTTGAGAAGATGAAGGCAGTGAAGGTGGGCGATGTGTGCGCCGACGAGAGCGTCGACATGGGCCCGCTGGTCGAGGCCCGTGCCCTGGAGAGCGTCACCGAGAAGGTGGAGCGCGCCATCAGGCAGGGAGCCAAGCTGCTCTGCGGCGGTCACCGCGTAGGCGAGAAGGGCTACTTCTATGCCGCCACCGTGCTCGACAACTGCACGCAGGATATGGACATCATCCATGAGGAGACCTTCGGCCCCGTGATTCCGCTGGTAGAGTTCACTGACATTGACGAGGCCATCAAGATGGCCAACGACTGCGAGTACGGCCTGGCATCGAGCATCTTCACCAAGGACCTGAACGTCGCTGTGAAGGCCTGCCGCGAGCTGGAGTTTGGCGAGACCTACATCAACCGCGAGCACTTCGAAGCCATCCAGGGATTCCATGCCGGCATGAAGAAGAGCGGCATCGGCGGTGCCGACGGCAAGCACGGCGTTGATGAGTACCTGGTCACCCACGTCACCTACCTCGACACCTATGAGGACATGTAGACTGATTAGCCTGGGGCTGCTGCTGATTTCGGTGGCAGCCCTTTCTCAGCCCCGCTATGACTACTCACGCCTGTCCATGGAGCGGCTTGACCGTGGCCTGGTGGCAGTGCGGCAGGCTGACGGCCGCGTGTTCCTCAGCTGGCGCATCCTGCGCCATGACCCTGTGGGCCAGGCATTCCATGTCTATCGTAACGGCATCCGGCTGAACAAGGAACCGCTGACCAAGGGCGGCTCCTGCCTGGTTGACCCACAGCCCCTGGCCGGCACTGATGCCGTCTACAGTGTGGAGCCTCTGCTCCCCCTGCCTGGGGATGGCACCGGCAACCCTTCGCCCGTTCTCAGCGCCGTGGGTGGACAGTTCACTCTGAAAGCCGATGCCCCCGTGGGCTACGTCCCCGTGAAGCTGCAGAAGCCCGCTGAAGGCACCACCCCCGACGGGCGTATCTATACCTACAGTGCCAACGATGCCACCGTGGCCGACGTGGATGGCGACGGCCAGTATGAGATAGTGCTGAAGTGGGACCCCTCGAACGCCCACGACAACGCCCACGATGGCTACACCGGGCCCACGCTCTTCGACTGCTACCGCCTCAACGGCGAACTGCTGTGGCGCATCAATCTGGGGCCCAATGTCCGTTCGGGGGCCCACTACGTGCCTTTCATCGTCTATGACCTCGACGGCGACGGGCGTGCCGAGCTCATGGTGAAGACCGCCGATGGCACCCGCGATGCCCTGGGCCATGTGGTGGGCGACTCACTGGCCAGCTGGGTGCACAAGGGCCAGGAGGGCGACTTTAGCCGGCGCGATGAGTGGGGCCGCTACAACCGTGGGCAGCGCTCCATGATTGGGCGCATACTCACTGGGCCAGAGTATATCTCCGTGTTCGACGGGCCCACGGGACGGGTGCTCGACACGAAGCCCTATGAGCCCCAGCGCGGCAACCTGCAGGACTGGGGCGATGCCTATGCCAACCGCTCAGACCGCTATCTGGCCGCTGTGGGCTATTTCGGGCACGAGCAGCCTGCCGGGGCAGGTGGGAAAAAGCTCCCCTCTGCCGTCTTCTGCCGGGGCTACTACACCCGCAGTGTGCTCGCCGCATGGAACTGGGACGGGCGGCAGCTCAGCCAGCAGTGGGTGTTCGACACCAATCAGCCTGCATGGAACAGCTATGCCGGGCAGGGCAATCACAACCTGCGCGTGGCCGATGTGGATGGCGACGGGCTCGACGAGATCACCTATGGAGCAATGGCCGTTGACCATGACGGACGCGGACTCTACAACACCAACTTCGGACATGGTGACGCCATACACCTCATGGCCTTCGACCCGCAGACCGACTGTCTGCAGGTGTGGGACTGCCACGAGAACCGGCGCGACGGCAGTGACTTCCGCGATGCTGCCACAGGCAAGGTGCTGTTCCAGATACCCTCCAAGAGCGACGTGGGCCGCTGCATGGCCGCCGATGTTGACCCCACCAATCCTGGTGTGGAGATGTGGAGCAGCGACAGCCACGGCATTCGCAACATCAAGGGCGAGGTGCTCAACCTGCTGCAAGATGCCGACGACCCGCAGCACCAGCAAACGGTGCGCATGGGCGGACGCCACCTGAGCATCAACTTCGGCATCTGGTGGGACGGCGACCTGCTGCGCGAGCTGCTCGACCGCGCCACCGTCAGCAAGTATGACTGGGAGAACAAGACCGTCGTGGACCTGCAGCGCTTCGACGACTCCGTGTTCAACAATGGCACCAAGTCGAATCCTTGTCTGCAGGCCGACATGCTGGGCGATTGGCGCGAGGAGGTCATTGCCCGCAATCGTGAATCCACCGAGCTGCGCATCTACACCACCACCATTCCTACCGACCACCGCATCAATTGCCTGATGCAGGACGTGCCCTACCGCCTTTCTGTGGCCTACCAGAACGTGGGCTACAATCAGCCGCCAGAGCCCGGTTTCTATCTGGGACCTGACCGCACGGATTATCTGAAGTAGGAGACGCCTTTACGCGCACGCGCGTAAATAAGGGAAAAAATAAGTGCTACATGTGCTACTTGACGTTTTAACTACCTGATTAACAGTGTTTTCCAGGTGCATCTTGATGGCAGGGAAAATGCTACCGTTGGTGCTACTGGCACAAGTGACCTTATACCCGCACATTATTGCCTTTTTGTGCAAAAATGAGACATAGAGAAAAGTCGTGCATGACTTTTCTCTATGTCTCATTGGCCACTTTTTCCAAACGGCGCCGACTTTTTGGAAAACGGCGTTGACTTTTTGAAAAATCTCGTTGACTTTTTACAAAAAGTCGACGCCCTTTTTTCGTGCGGCGCCGACTTTTTCATGTGGTAGCACCTGTAGCATTTTTGGTAGCACGAAACAGGAATGAATATGCACCCATAATAGGCTTTATATCAGTCTGTTGGAAACTCCTGTAGCACTTGTAGCACTTTCTCTCGCGCGATATATCGCGCGCGCGTGACTACAGCTGTTCAGCGTGTTGGAATAATGGCCAGGGGGCTCTATCTTTTTTACCAATTAGATAAGAAAACTATAATGCTCTGCACATTGTTCCTGGTTCTATATCATTACCTACGGAAAAACGAGAGGAGGGTAAAACAAACTGTTCGTTATTTCTTTTGTGTGCCAATTATTTCGCCTCATAGTGGCAAAGTTGCAAATAAAAAATTTTGTAGTATAAATGTTTTTTTGTACTTTTGCACTCAATAAAACACCAATTACTAAAAACAAATTGTTACGTCTATGATTACTTTCACCATGGTATTGCAGCTCATCATTGTGCTTGGTGCGCTGTGGGTAGGCTCGCGCTACGGGTCACTGGCCCTGGGCGCCATCAGTGGCATCGGCCTGGCCATCCTTGTGTTCTGCTTCGGCTTGAAGCCCGGCAATCCTCCAACTGACGTCATCTACATCATTATTGCTGCCGTCACCTGTGCGGGTATCATGCAGGCTTCAGGGGGCATGGATTGGCTCATACAGATAGCAGAGCGCATGCTGCGCAAACATCCTGACCGCATCACCTTCCTGGCTCCGCTGTGCACGTTCTTCCTGACGGTGCTGGTCGGCACGGGCCACGTGGTCTATACGCTTATGCCCATCATCTGCGACATTGCGCTGAAGCAAGGCATCCGCCCGGAGCGTCCCTGCGGCGTAGCCTCCATCGCCTCGCAGGTGGGCATCACCTGTTCGCCCATCGCCGCCGCCGTGGTGGCCTTCGTCACCATCTCTAACGCCAATGGCTTCGACATCACCATCCCCGGCGTGCTCATGGTGAGCATCCCGGCCTGCGTCTGTGGACTGATAGCCGCAGCAGCTGCCAGCTATCACCGCGGTCTGGATTTGGACAAAGACCCTGTGTTTCAGGCTAAGCTGAAGGATCCTGAGCAGTATAAGTATATCTATGGCAGCTCTGCCACCACACTCGACAAGAAGATTGCTCCTGAAAGCAAGCGTGCCGTCTACATCTTCCTTGGTGCACTGGCCATCATCGTCACCATCTCGCTAGCCTCTGTCTTTAAGGTAAACCTGTTGCCTAGCTATAACGCCGTCGTTGCCACAAACAACGGAAAGCAAGCTGTGCTGGTGACTCAATCAGTTGATACCACCCGAGTGACGACAACAACGGTGAATGGCGAGACGGTGCACAAGACCGATACCGTAACCTATACGTTTGCACCAGAAGAAGCGAAGGAAATTACTATCAAGGCCGACGACCTGGTAAAAGGCAAGATTGTCGTCGATAAAGTGACGCAGAAGAAAGACAAGCCCCTGGCCATGAATCTGGTTATTCAGATTGTGATGATTGCCGCCGCTGCCTTGATGATTATTTTCTGCAAAGCGCAACCAAAGAAGGCTGTGGCTGGAGCGGTGTGGCAGAGCGGCATGGTGGCCGTAGTAGCCATCTACGGCATCGCCTGGATGGCCGACACGTTCTTCTCGAATTACATGACAGAGATTCAGGGCATGCTCGAAGGTGTTGTAAGTCAATATCCATGGAGCATCGCCATTGTGTTCTTCCTCGTCTCGGTACTCATCAACTCGCAGGGCGCCGTGGTGGTGTCGATGCTGCCGCTGGCCTACTCGCTGGGCATCCCCGGCCCCGTGCTGCTGGGCGTGCTGCCGAGTGTCTACGGCTACTTCTTCATCCCGAACTATCCCACCGACATTGCCACGGTGAATTTCGACCGCTCTGGCACCACCGTCATCGGCAAG
>CAMNJH010000026.1 GCA_946541275.1 uncultured Prevotellaceae bacterium | reverse complement strand
GGATGGGGTTATACTTCATCAGCTCCATGCGCTCAGGCGTGTTCTTACGATTCTTAGTCGTAATGTAACGGCTTGTGCCAGGAAGGCCACTATTCTTCATCTCCGTGCACTCCAATACTACCTGCACGCGATTACCCTTTGCTTTCTTGCTTGCCATGTTGATTAGTCTCCTATAACTTTAATGTCTTTCCAGTCGACGAAGCCATTAGCAACAGCCTGCTTCAGAGCGGCATCAAGACCAACTTTATTAATCAAACGAAGGCCAGCGGCGCTGATCTTCAACTGAATCCAGCAGTCCTCCTCTACATAGTAGAACTTCTTGGTGAACAGGTTGACGTCGAAACTCCTCTTAGTGCGATGCTTCGAGTGAGACACATAATTACCAATCTGTGCCTTCTTTCCTGTGATTTGACAAACTTTCGACATGTCTATCTACTCTTTAATTGTGTACTTTTTTAGTAACTTACTCCAAACAGGGTGCAAAGGTACGAATTTTAATTAAGAATTAAGAAACAAGAATTAAGAATTATCTCGTCCTTAAAGTTTTTTAACTCTCTGCATTCTCCTTCTGCCCTTCTTCCTCGCTCAAGAAGTCGCGCAACATCTGCATGGCCTTGTTAGTAGCAATTGACAAATTGATGTCGCGCCCATGATCTTCCTCCACCTTGAAAGTGACAACCTTGCCAGGCTTTCCGCAAGCCAGCCAAATGGTTCCCACGGGAATCTCCTTTGTCCCGCCGGATGGCCCGGCCACGCCCGTTGCCGCCACTGCATAATCGGTGTTCAGCGTGCGGCAGGCTCCTTCCACCATAGCGATGGCAACTTCCTCACACACAGCTGTTTTCTCTTCCAGCAGCTCATGACTGACGCCAAGCAAGTTTTCTTTCACTTCGTTGACATAGCAGATAATGCCACCCTTGAAATATTTCGACGCGCCAGGCACGGCGATGATGGCTTCGGCGATACGTCCACCAGTGCAACTCTCGGCAGTGGCTACGGTCTTTTCGCTTTCCCATAGCAGTTCGCTGACCTCCCTGCTAATAATTTTTCCTTCAAAATCCATGGTTCTATTATATTTTTTTATTCTTTCACAGTTTGCTATTAACGGGCCATCGACCCATTATCATACAAGCCAATATCATTTGAATGTTACCTTCGAGAAGGCGGGTGCATCAATGGGGCAGAACTCTCCATCCAGGTATTTGTAATAACCCACCACGCCTATCATAGCAGCATTATCGGTGGTATAGCTGAATTTAGGTATATAAATTGTCCAGCCATAACGACGGGCATGATCGTGGAACGCATTACGCAGGCCATTGTTGGCACTCACTCCACCAGCCACAGCCACATGCTTAATGCCCGTCTGCTTCACAGCCAACTTCAGCTTCTTCATCAGGATGTCAACGATGGTCCACTCCAGCGACGCAGCAATATCTTCCTTGTGATGCTCTATAAAGTCAGGGTCTTCCTCTATCCACTTGCGGAGTGAGTAGAGGAACGACGTCTTCAGTCCCGAGAAGCTGTAATCCAGATTGGGAATATGCGGCTCGGCAAACTGATAGGCCTTGGGATTACCCTGTCGTGCCAGGCGATCGATGATAGGGCCGCCAGGATAGCCCAGCCCCATCACCTTCGAACATTTGTCAATGGCCTCGCCAGCAGCATCATCGATGGTCTGTCCAAGCACCTCCATATTATTATACGCGCGCACGAGGACAATCTGCGAATTGCCGCCTGAGACGAGCAGACAGAGGAAGGGGAAAGGAGGATGGGTATCAGTCTCGTCGCCCTTGATGAAGTGGGCCATGACATGTCCCTGCAAATGATTCACATCAATCAGGGGGATACCCAGCGAGCGAGCGAAGCCTTTGGCAAAGTTCACGCCTACCAACAACGAGCCCATCAGTCCTGGTCCACGTGTGAAGGCTACTGCCGACAGCTGCTCCTTCTGGATGCCAGCCCGCTTGACGGCTTCGCTGACCACTGGAACAATATTCTGTTGGTGTGCCCTGCTGGCCAGCTCAGGCACCACGCCGCCATAGGCCTCGTGAACAGCCTGCGACGCGGTAACATTCGACAACAGCAGTTCATTCCTCAGGACTGCCGCCGACGTATCATCGCAGCTCGATTCTATGGCCAGTATATAAATATCCTTCTTCGTTTCTTCCATGTCAATAACGATATCACGTGCAGGGAATTAGTACGTCAACACCTCCACGCCGTGTTCTGTCATCAGCAGCGTGTGCTCCCATTGTGCACTGGGCTGCTCATCCTCAGTGATAACTTCCCACTCATAAGGGTCATCGGCATCGATAAACACCTTCCATGTGCCCATGTTAATCATGGGTTCAATGGTGAAGACCATGCCTGGCACCAGCAGCATGCCCGTACCACGATGACCATAGTGGTTGACATCGGGCTCTTCGTGGAACTTCAGCCCCACGCCATGCCCCGCCAGGTCACGCACGATGCCATAGCCATATTTCTTGCAGTGTTTCTCAATGGCATGGCCGATGTCGCCCACGAAGCCCCAGGGCTTAGCGGCCTCCATGCCTATTTCGAGGCATTCTTTGGCCACGCGTACCAACTGCTCCTTCTCGGGTGTTGTCTTGCCGATGATGAACATGCGGCTAGCGTCAGCATAATAGCCGTCAAGGATGGTGGTAAAGTCAACATTGATGATATCACCTTCTTGCAGCACGTCAGTCTCTTTGGGAATGCCATGGCAGACCACCTCGTTGATGCTGGTACAGACGCTCATGGGGAATCCCTCATAGTCAAGGCAGGCGGGTATGGCGTTGTGCTCTTCGCAGTACTTACGGCAGATGCGGTCTATTTCCAGCGTGTTCATGCCTTCGTGTATCTCTGCGGCAACGGCATCCAGCACCCCCGTGTTCACCACGCCGGAGCGCCGAATGCCCTCAATCTGTTCGGGAGTCTTGATCAATTCGCGGGTAGGAACCAGCTTACCCTTGTTCTCCCAATACATGATCTGCTTGTCAAATTCCGTTGGCTCCTGCCCTCCCAGGCAATGCCAGCGGCGCTTTTTTGGTTTTGCGGTCATAATAAATTCTAAAGTCAGGGATTATACATGTCTTTACAGTAGAAAGACATAATATCATCAAGCATTTTCTTAGCCTCCACAGCAGGACTGTCGGGATCCATCTCGGCAGCCTTGATATAGTGATTGATGGCTTCGTGCCACAAGCCCTTCTTACGGGCCTCGTTGCCCAGCTGATAGTATTCTTCTGCGCTCATTTGTAGAACTCCTTCCTGCCAGCAGCAAGTGTGTTCTTCATCAGCGAGCAGATGGTCATAGGCCCTACTCCGCCAGGCACGGGAGTGATGAAGGAGCACTTCGGTGACACCTCGTCAAACTTCACGTCGCCCGTCAGCCTATAGCCGCTCTTGCGCGAGGCATCAGGCACACGGGTAGTACCTACGTCAATAACCACAGCACCCTCTTTCACCATATCAGCCGTCACAAATTCAGGCTGGCCAATGGCGGCAATGATAATATCGGCCTGGCGGCACTCTTCCTTCAGTGTTTTTGAGCGTGAGTGGCAGACGGTGACCGTAGCATCGCCCCATTGTTTCTGCATCATCAGCTGAGCCATTGGCTTTCCCACGATGTTGGAACGTCCCAGCACCACGCACTTCTTTCCGCTGGTCTCAATACCATAACGCTGCAGCAGCGTGATGATGCCGAGCGGGGTAGCCGAAATAAAGCAGGGCAGCCCGATGGCCATACGGCCCACATTTACAGGATGGAAGCCATCCACGTCCTTGCGGGGATCGATGGCCTCAATAATCTTCTGCTCGTCAATATGCTTTGGCAAGGGCAACTGCACGATGAAGCCATCCACGTCGCCATTACGATTCAGGCGATCCACACAGGCCAGCAGTTCCTGCTCGGTGACATCGTCCTCGTATCTTATCAAGGTGCTCTTGAAGCCACAGGCTTCACAAGCCAGCACTTTGTTCTTCACATAGGTTTCCGAACCGCCATCATGTCCCACCAGTACAGCTGCCAAGTGGGGCTGCTTGCCTCCTTGAGCCATGATGCCTTTCACTTCCTCGGCAATCTCGGCTTTGATGGCGGCAGCAGTAGCTTTTCCGTCAATCAGTTGCATATTCTTGTATTAATCTTTTCTGAGATTCAAATCAGGCCAGCCTTTCTTGGCCAGTTCAGGGTCGAGATCGAGCAGTTCATCCACTTGTTGCCCCTTCATTCCCATGTAGATAGCCACGTCGTGCAGAGCCTCCAGCTCTTTCTCATCCAGGTTGGCATCGCTCTTGCTAATCATGACCAGCATGCTCAGCAGCTGATAGCGCAGGTCGTCACTGAGTGTCTTCGACATCTGCTGCCCCAGGTCGCCAATGAGCTGAATGAAAGCCATGGGCTTGGTGTTGTGCAGTTCCTGGTGCTTAGCCACTAGTTTGCGCAGCACGTCCATGCTCTCCTTCTCCACCTCCGGTCCGAAGTTGTTGCCCATGAACCTCCCGATGTACGCGGTTTCCTCCTCTTCCACTCTGCCATCAGCAATGACGATATACGATGCCATGACAAGTAAGGCGAAGATAAAACTGTTACGCTGCTCTTCACTCAACCGCTCACGCCTTGAAAAAGTCTTGCGGAACTCGTCGGTTATCTCCACCTTCTCTGCTGATTTGGAAGTTGCCCCAGCAGTTTTCTCCTCGGACTTTTCGCCGCCGAAGATGTTTTTAAACCATTTCCCTATAGCCATACACCTAACTATTTAATGATAAAACCTTATTCCATGTTTTCCTTAATTGGGCATTCCGCCCTTCATGTTTTTCATGGCAGCAGCCATCTGGGCCATGCGCCCCTTGTCCATGCCGCTCACCATCTTCATCATCTTACGCGTCTGGTCGAACTGTTTCATCAGTCTGTTCACATCTTCCAGCTTAGTGCCCGAGCCGCGTGCTATACGCAGCTTGCGGCTCTGGTTAATGATGTCTGGATTGGCACGCTCCTTCGGTGTCATCGAGTTGATAATGGCTTCAATACCCTTGAAAGCATTGTCATCAATGTCCAGGTCCTTCAGCTGCTTGCCCACTCCGGGAATCATGGAGGCCAGCTCCTTGATGTTACCCATCTTCTTGATTTGCTGAATCTGCGACATGAAGTCGTTGAAGTCGAACTTGTTCTTGCGAATCTTCTTTTCCAGTTCCTTGGCCTGCTTCTCATCGAACTGCATCTGAGCGCGCTCCACCAGACTGACCACATCACCCATTCCCAGTATGCGGTCGGCCATTCGCTCGGGGTGGAACACGTCAATGGCGTCCATCTTCTCGCCCGTACCCACGAACTTGATGGGCTTGGTCACCACGGTTCTGATGCTGAGGGCAGCACCGCCACGGGTGTCGCCGTCCAGTTTCGTCAGCACCACGCCATCAAAGTCGAGCCTGTCGTTAAACACCTTGGCAGTGTTGACAGCATCCTGACCGGTCATGGAGTCAACAACAAACAGCGTCTCGTCAGGATTGACGGCCTGTTTCAGATCGTAAATCTCGTTCATCATCTCCTCATCAACAGCCAGGCGTCCGGCTGTATCGATGATCACCAGGTTGAAGTCCTCGGTCTTGGCCTTGCGGATGGCGTGCTGGGCTATTTCCACCACGTCCTTGTTGCCTTCCTCGGTATAGACATCGACGCCCACCGACTGGGCCACCACGCGCAGCTGCTCAATGGCGGCCGGACGATAGACGTCGCAAGCCACCAGCAGGGGCTTCTTGTGCTGGCGCTCCTTGAGCATCTTGGCCAGCTTGCCCGTGAAAGTAGTCTTACCTGAGCCTTGCAGTCCCGACATCAGGATGACAGCCGGCCTGTTCTCCAGGTTCACCCCCACTGCCTTGCCGCCCATCAGGGCCGTCAGCTCGTCGTGCACAATCTTCACCATCAGCTGGCTCGGCTTGATGGCCGTCAGCACATTCATGCCTAAGGCCTTCTGCTTCACCGTGTCAGTGAAATTCTTCGCCACCTTGTAGTTGACGTCGGCATCCAACAAGGCCCTGCGCACATCCTTCAGGGTCTCCGCTACGTTTATCTCGGTTATTTTTCCTTCGCCCTTCAGGATTTTGAATGAGCGTTCAAGTCTTTCAGATAAGTTTTCAAACATTTATTGACAATCTGTTTTCTTTATGGTACATTTCTTTACAAAATGCAAAAGTACAAAATAAAAGCGAAACAGGCAAAAAATCGTCACTGTTTTTGCAAATTATCGGGAAATTCTTATTAATTTTGCAAACGAAATATGATGGAGATACAAGAACTGAAGGCCCTGTTCAGCCATTTGACGCAGGTGAAGGCACTGGGCAGGGCCATTGAGAACGATAAGAAAAAGCAGATTACAGTCGAAGGGCTTCTGGCCTCTTCGGCATCTGTAGTATTCAGTGCACTTCAAGTTTCGCAGCCCCTTGTCTTTGTCTTGCAGGACAACGAAGAGGCCGGCTACTTCTATCACGACTTAGTCCAGCTGATGGGCGACAGCCAGGTATTGTTCTTCCCCAGCAGCTATAAAAGGGCCATCAAATATGGCCAGAAAGACCCTGCCAACGAGATTCTCCGGACGGAAGTGCTGACGCGTCTGAACGACCGGTCGGCAGCCCCCTACATCGTCACTTATCCCGAAGCCATTGCCGAGATGGTGGTCACCCAAAAGCAGTTGCATGCCAACACGCTGACCCTCTGTCAGGGTCAGACCATCCTTACCGACACCGTGCTCGACAGCCTGCGCGAGCTGGGATTCCATGAAGTGGACTACGTCTACGAGCCGGGGCAGTTTGCCCTGCGCGGCAGCATACTCGACGTGTTCAGCTACAGCAACGAATACCCCTTCCGCATTGATTTCTTCGGCGACGACATCGACAGCATACGCACCTTCGAGGTGGAGAACCAACTGTCACGCGAACGGCGGGAACGGGCCGACATTGTACCCGAGCTGACCGCCGAGGTGCAGAAGGAGTCCTTATTGCGCTTCCTGCCCGCTGACTCGATTCTCGTTTTCAAGAACTTCCAGTACGTGCACGAGGCGGTGGAGAAAGCCTATCGCGAGGGCTTCTCAGAACAGGCCAAGGCAGAACGGCTGGAGGGAGCCACTGAGATGGAGGCCCGCCAGATAGAGCAGGAGATGCATCGCGACAGCCAGATTATTACCGGAGTACAGTTCCTCCACGACGCCAGTCCCTTCAGGAGGATTGAGCTAGGCAGCAACAGCCCCGCCGAGTCCAAGAAGCCCAGTGCCCCCATCTCCTTCAACACCAGCTATCAGCCCCTGTTCCACAAGAACTTCGACCTGCTGCAGCAATCGTTCCAGGACTACCTGCTGAAAGGTTACAGACTATACATCCTGGCCGACAGTGCCAAGCAGATAGAGCGACTGGCCGACATCTTTGCCGATAAGCAGGACATCACGTTCACCGGCGTCAACAAGACGCTGCACGAGGGTTTCATTGACCACGACCTGCGTGTGTGCCTCTTCACCGACCACCAGATTTTCGACCGTTTCCACAAGTACAACCTGAAAAGTGACAAGGCCCGCAGCGGCAAGGTGGCACTGACGCTGAAGGAAATACAGCAGTTCGAACTGGGCGACTTCGTGGTGCACGTCGATCATGGCGTGGGCCGTTTTGGCGGACTGGTGCGCATGCCCATACCTTCCCCCAATGGCGGGCCGGAGACCTTCCAGGAGATGATAAAAATCATCTACCAGCGGGGCGACGCCATCTACGTGTCCATTCATTCCCTCTACAAAGTATCCAAATACAAGGGCCAGGATGACGGTCAGGCGCCACGGCTCTCCACCCTGGGCACGGGCCAGTGGGAACGACTGAAAGAGCGCACCAAGAAGCACATCAAGGACATAGCGCGCGACCTGATCAAGCTCTATGCTGCCCGCCGCCATCAGCGTGGCTTTGCCTTCAGTCACGACAGCTACTTGCAACACGAGCTGGAAGCCTCGTTCCTCTATGAAGACACCCCCGACCAACTGAAAGCCACACAAGATGTGAAAGCCGACATGGAGCGCTCGCAGCCTATGGACCGTCTGGTCTGTGGCGATGTAGGCTTTGGCAAGACTGAAGTCGCCGTTCGCGCCGCCTTCAAGGCCGCCACCGACGGCAAGCAGGTGGCCGTTCTGGTGCCCACCACCGTGCTGGCCTACCAGCACTTCCACACCTTCCAAAGCCGACTGAAGGACATGCCCGTTCGCGTTGACTATCTCACCCGTGCCCGCACCGCCAAGCAGACTGCCGAGCTGCTGAGCGATCTGGAGGCAGGAAAGATTGACATCCTCATCGGCACCCACAAGCTCATTGGGAAGACCGTGAAGTTCCACGACCTGGGCCTGCTCATCATCGACGAGGAGCAAAAGTTCGGCGTTGCCACGAAAGAGCGGCTACGCCAGATGAAGACCAATGTGGACACCCTCACACTGAGCGCCACGCCCATACCACGCACCCTGCAGTTCTCACTGGTTGGCGCCCGCGACCTCAGCATCATCCAGACACCGCCGCCCAACCGCTATCCCATCCAGACCGAAATACACACGTTCTCACCCGAGATTATAACGGATGCCATCAACTTCGAGATGAGCCGCAACGGGCAGGTCTTTTTTGTCAACAACCGCATTGGCGACCTCACCCGCCTGAAAGAAATCATCCAGCAGCGCATCCCTGACTGCCGCATCGCCGTGGGACATGGACAGATGAAGCCCGATGAACTGGAAAGCATCGTCCTGGGCTTTGCCAACTATGACTATGACGTTCTGCTTTCCACCACCATCGTGGAGAACGGCATCGACATCCCCAATGCCAATACCATCATCATCAATGGCGCCCACTATTTCGGACTGGCCGACCTCCACCAGATGCGAGGCCGCGTGGGCCGTGGCAACCGCAAGGCCTTCTGCTACCTGCTGGCACCACCGCTGGCCGCCCTACCCGCCCCCAGCCGCCGGCGACTGGAGGCACTCGAGAACTTCAGCGACCTGGGCAGTGGCATTCACATTGCCATGCAGGACCTCGACATCCGCGGGGCGGGCAATCTGCTGGGCGCCGAACAGAGTGGCTTCATTGCCGACCTGGGCTATGAGACCTACCAGAAAATTCTCAATGAAGCCATGACCGAGCTGCGCAACGAAGAGCCGGAGGTTGCCGCCACCGATACTGCTGGCACCAACACCGACGCCAAGCCCCGCCGGCCGGCACCCGCCACCATGCCAAGCGGCCAGTGGGCCGAGGCCACACTGGAAAGCGACTTACCCATGTACTTCCCCGACCACTACGTGCCCAGCGACTCCGAGCGCCTGCTGCTCTATCGCGAGCTGGACAGCATCAGCGACGACCGGCAGATGGAAGCCTATCGCCAGCGTCTGATTGACCGCTTCGGAAAGCTGCCATCAGCCGCTCAGGCGCTGCTGCTCGCCGTGCCCCTGCGCCGTCATGGTCAGCGCCTGGGCTGCGAGAAAATCATGCTGCGTCAAGGGCGTCTGCACCTCTTCTTCGTCAGCAACCCCACCAGCCCGTTCTATCAGAGCACAGCCTTCGACCACATCATTGACTACGCTACTGCGAACCCACGACGCTGCCAGCTGCGCCAGCAAAACGGGCGCCGCTCCATGGTGGTCAGCAACGTCACCACCGTGCAGCAGGCTCTCGACGTGCTCGAAAAGATTGACGAAGGGAACGAATAGAGCATCAACACCAGCAAACGAGAACTGCAACGCACCCTTCACCGCATGCGCAATCCACTATCAACCAGCGAATTACGGTGAATGGTTCAGCATAAATAGAGACCCCATGCCCCTCCCCTTCTTGTGTCCCGCTGGTAGCAAGTGTCTCCTTTGTCGCCGAACGGGAAGGGAGGGGAAAGACCACGGGTAGGCGACCAACGGTCGGGAATATGCCTCTTTCTAAAATTTTGCCAAAAAGTCTCTTTCTCAGGAGGGGCCGACTTTTTCTCATGGGAGGCCGACTTTTTTCCATGGGAGGCCGACTTTTTTCCATGGGGGGCCGCCCTTTTTCCAAATGATGCCTTCAAAAAAAACAAGGTGCAAGCCCAAAAGACAGAAAGGAACAGCTACACGACAGAAGAAGCACTGGTTCTTTGGTGCGAAGACCCTTCACCGCAGACGCCTGTCATTCAACCAGTTATCACTCGAGTGAATAGTTTCGCTGACAACAGCAAAAACATTATTAGTCTCCGCTCGGCAGGATTTATAAATCCGGCCGCACTGAATATCAGCATTTGTAATGCGCCATAACCATATTGTCGGATTCAAAATCCTGATACTCACAGTGGTCGGATTGCAAATCCGACCAAGCCCGACCAAGCCTGACAGAATAATACAGACCCCACCCCTACCCCTCCCCTTGAAGGGAGGGGATTGCCTACGGGCTCCTGTGGCAGACAAGGGGAGGGGATTGCCTACGGGCTCCAGTGGCGGACAAGGCGGCAGCAGTTCCCCTCCCTTCCAAGGGGAGGGGCAGGGGTGGGGTCTGTAACTTTTTCCACGGAGAACGATTAGCCAAGAACAAATAGATTTGTAGGATTTCTCGCCGCAGGCGACTCCCTTTTTGTTTTGGCTGAATTGCCCTTCAGTTCATTATTTATCGTTAAATCGTACGGAATGTCGGGAAATTGTTTTAACTTTGCAACCATAAAGGTAAGAATAAATGGATACAAGATATTACAAAGTGGCAGGACATCAGTTCTCTGTTAGTGGCGAGGAAGAAGTATTCTTGCTGATGAGCAACTATGAGCCTTTTGCCAGCGGCGAGGCTGCAGTCGCATTCTCGCTGACCACCTGCAAGGGCAGTCCCGTCGGCTATGAAGAGGAGATGCGACAGGAGGACGAAGGTCAAGAAATCGTCTGTGGACATACGGCTGCGCTAGAACCGACATTCGAGTTTAATTGGTGGGGCGTGACGGCGGGGTGGCTCGTCTGCTCGGCAGATTATAGCCAGGGACGGCTCATCACGTCGGGCAAACAGACCAAGATGGCTATTGACAACGCACTGATGATTATGTTTGCACTGGCTACGGCCGACAAGGGCACAGCGCTCTTCCATGCGGCGGCGGTGAGCTGTGAGGGCAAGGGATATATGTTCCTCGGTTCAAGCGGAACGGGGAAGAGTACTCATGCCAGTCTGTGGCAGCGGTATATAGCCGGTACCCATCTGGTAAACGATGACAACCCTGTGGTGCATATCGGCGAGGATGGTTCTGCGACGGTGTATGGCTCGCCTTGGAGCGGCAAGACACGTTGCTATCGGAACGTGAGTTACCCGTTGGGTGGCATCGTCTTGCTCAGTCAGGCACCCTACAATAAGATACAGCGTCTGAGTGGCGTCTACGCGTATGCAGCCCTGATAGAGAGCATCAGCGGCAAACGCTGGGATAAACGTATCGGTGAAGGTCTGCATCAGACGGAGAACGCGCTGGCCTCGAACGTGCCCGTATGGCGTCTGGAGTGCCTGCCTGACGAAGAAGCGGCGAGATTGTGTAACGAAAACATCACACAATGACTGACATCGAGATGATAGAATTACAGACCCCACCGGGTGGGGTCTGTAATTTTGGTCATATAGAAGCATGAAGATGCTGATGTTCGTATCTTGCCACTGCCGCTAGAACTGGAAGTAGATAAATGGCTGTATCTCGCTGCTCTTTACCTGAATGACAATGTAAATCGTGGCTGCAAGGAGCAGAGCTGCCAGCAGGACGCCACCTTTCTTTATCAGATTGACGCAAGCCTCGGTCCAGGCATCGGGGATAAAGTGTGAGACATAGCCAAACAATATCATGGCGAAGACTATCCAATAGCCCTCCACGACCTGCGCAAACAGCTCCGGATGGAAATCAGTGAAAATCTTCGTAATCATCGTCCATGAGGAGTCGAACGTGTGGTTACGGAAGAATATCCAGCAAAACACGACGAAATGGAAGGTGAGGAGGATGGCAAAGACACGCCGGAAGCCACGGCTGACATAATGCTTGTCATGATGGAACACATATTGGCGCATCAGCTTGTGTACGGCCAGGGCCACGCCATGCATGCCACCCCATGCCACGAAGTTAAGGCTGGCCCCATGCCATAGTCCGCCAAGCAGCATGGTAATAATCAGGTTGACATACTGCCTGATTTTGCCTTTGCGATTGCCACCCAAGGAAATATAGATGTAGTCACGTATCCATGAAGACAGGGAGATGTGCCACCGACGCCAGAAGTCAGTAATACTCTGCGAGGTATAAGGTGCATTGAAGTTCATGGGGAAGCGGAAGCCCAGCAGCAGCGCAATGCCAATGGCCATGTCACTATAACCAGAGAAGTCACAATATATCTGCATGGCATAGCCGTATGCCCCCAGAAGATTCTCCACTCCGCTGTACAACGAGGGGTTATCGAAGATACGGTCGACGAAGTTCAAGGAGATGTAATCGCTGATGACTGCTTTCTTGAACAGGCCTATCATGATAAAGAAGACTCCTCGGGCGAACATCTCGTCGGTTACCACCAAGGGCTTCCGTATCTGGGGGGCAAAATCGCGGGCCCGAACGATAGGACCGGCCACCAGCTGCGGGAAGAAACTGACGTAGAAAGCATAGTCAAGTAGAGATGGAAGAGGCTTCAGGTCGCCACGATAGACGTCAATGACGTAGGACATGCTCTGGAATGTGAAGAAAGAGATGCCCACAGGGAGGAAGATGTCCCACGGCTGGAAATTGTGGCCTATCATCTGGGCCCACATCCCTGCAAAGAAATTCGTATATTTGAAGTAGGCCAGGAGCCCAAGGTCGATGAAGAGCGACAAGGCCACCAGGCTTTGCTGGACCTTTTTGCTTCTCTCGAGCTCCCTGCACTGTTGAATCTTCCGGGCGATGAGGAAATCGCTCAGCGTGACGACGGCCAACAGAAAGAAATAGAATCCGCTGGACTTATAATAGAAATAGTAGCTGAAGGCTGTGACAAAGAGCAGTCTCAGGGTGCGTGTGTGCTGTAGCAGCATGTAGCAGAATGAGAATGCCAGGAAGAGGAACAGGAATAAGCCCGACGAGAAAATGAGCGGCTCGTCAGGATTGTATGTCAGCTGTTGTAAGATACGGTCAATCATTTTATTGCTTAATGCTCAATGCTCTGTGCATTTTTTCTTAAATCTTATTCGGCGGTAAACCGTCAACTATTGATGCTGAGTCCTAATAGCCATAGCTGTGGTAGCCGGCCATCAGACTCTCAAACAGGATTTTAGCCAGATACTTTCCTCCGGCAAAATTAATATGTGTATAGTCCTTGTTGGCTAACCCCCGCTCCACCAGGTCCTTCATGCTTTCGCGTCCTCCCATGGCCTCAAAGAGATTGAAAAAGGACACTTTCAAGTCGCTGGCCATGATCTGCTGGTAAGCAATCAGGGCTTCAACACCTTTCATGGTACGCAGCCCCGATGCCGAACGCTGGTCCCTGTCGGGCATGCTGACCACGAGTATGGAGGCTTGTGGATAGGCTTGGCGCAGATGGGCAATGGCCTGCCCCATGTTCTTGGTATAGGAGGAATAATTGCTCTGATTGCTGTTTGCTACGTTCAGGCCGAAATGGACCACGATGAGGTCATAAGGTCTGAGTGCTGCAAACTGGGCTAAGGTGGCGGCTGGAATCTGTGACAGCGTGTAGCCCGCAGAACCACGCATGCTGAAATTGTCGACCACGACCCCATGGAAAGGCTCCAGAGCGACGCCATAGAGAAGCGTGCCGCCTCCTATGTTGCTGAAGTTGTAGCTAATGCTGCTGAAGGCCGTTGAATCGGCTTTCCGTTCAACGGTTTGAAGATTAGGTGAGCCAGGAACGGTATCGACCACCGTTGTATCGCCATTCAGGGTGGTTTTCAGGGTAAGCCCATTCTCAGACCGAAGATAGAAGGTGGATTTGTCCCATTGTGCCAGATGCTTCCTGACTCGCGACCCTTTATAAGAGATGCGTGCACCTTGAGCAGCGGTGAAGTATCTTTGGGCAATGCCTTGGTTGGCAGCGCTGAATGGTCGTTTCACAACCTCATATTCTTTGATGCCACTGTAGGTATGGCCCACGGTCTGGCGGAATCCGCTCACCTGACTGGCACAGTCAACCCACCCTACTCCATTTCCTCCAAACTGAGTTTGAAGCAGTTCACGCAAGTCAGCAGTAAAAATGTCGCCCTCAATAAACGAATCACCATAGTAGGCCACACGCACGGGGCGTCCCAGCTGCTGAACGGAAGCCAGCTGATGGTAGAAGTGCGACATGCCACCTGCCTGACCCTCGGAATAGTCAAGTATAGGTGTCACGCCATCTGTTTGTCCATTGACGACGGTGGGATTTGCTTGCGTTGAGTCTGTCTGTTCCTGGCCATGTGGCTGCTCTGTGCTCGCAGTCTGTCTGGATGGATGAGAAATGGTATCACCATCGTTACTGGGCTGGATGGTACGTTCTGTGATGATTGGTTTGGGAGGCTCAGGAACGGCAGGGATGAAGTTCAAGTCTTCATCATTTTGATATACTTCTGGCAGCACATCGCTCAGGACATTGACACGCCGCAATTCATTCTCACCAATTGAGAGTTTGGGTAAAAAGTGAAGTGCCAGCAGAATCACCACTACCAGGCCTATCAGAATAAAAGTACGTGCTATTTGGTTCATAGCTCTTTATCAAGAATTTCGGCCCCTTGCCTGGTACAGATGCCACGCAAGGAGGAAAACACCATACTCTTAAAGATTGCTTCCATGCTATGGTTCTCGAAAAGCTGGTTCGACATGACATATTGGCCAATGGCCTCGAACATCTGTGACACCAAGTCGAAGTCAACGTCACTGCGGAAGAAACCTTCCTCCACGCCACGCTTGAGAAACTCAATGAAATGCATGCGGTTCTTCTTCGTTCCTTCATCAAGCATGGCCAGCACCTTTGGATACTTCTTCAGGTCAATATAAAACTGTGGACAGGTGACCTTAAACTCCTCTATCTTAAGCTTGTAGGTCTTCAGGACCACATCCATCACGTTGGCGCTCTCCTTCGACATGATATGCATCTGGTGCTCATATCTTTCCCGATACTTTTTGATGCCTTCACAAACCAAAGCCTCTTTGTTGTCGTAGAGTTCATACAGCGTCCGTTTGGAGATGCCTAGTGTTTTGGCAACATCATCCATCTTCACTGCGCGAATGCCTCGCGCAGCAAAAGTACGCATAGCCAAATCCACTATGCGTTCTCTCAGTTGCTGCCTGTACACGGTTGTCGACTTGTTCTCTGTCATGGCCTTACGAATACGGGCTGCAAAGGTACAAAATAATTATGAATAAATGAATGAAAACAACATTTTTTTTGTACCTTTGCACCCGCTAAATCGACTTATAAATAATATCACACAACAAACACAGATTATGGTAAAGATTACTAAAGAAGCTGCCCTCGCTTATCACGAAAGTGGGCGCCCAGGAAAGATTGAGGTGAAACCTACCAAGGCATACCGTACACAAACTGACCTTTCGCTGGCCTATTCGCCTGGAGTGGCATTCCCCTGTCTGGAAATTCAGCAGAATCCTGACGATGCATATAAATACACTGACAAAGGAAATCTTGTAGCCGTTATCTCAAATGGAACGGCCGTGCTGGGACTCGGTGATATTGGCGCCCTGAGCGGCAAGCCCGTTATGGAAGGAAAGGGACTGCTTTTCAAAATCTATGGGGGTATTGACGTTTTTGACATAGAAGTGGCAGAAAAGGACCCCGAAAAGTTTTGTGAGGCAGTGGAACGGATAGCTCCTACTTTTGGCGGCATTAACCTGGAAGACATAAAGGCCCCAGAATGCTTTTATATAGAGGAAAGGCTGAAGCGTACACTCGACATTCCCGTGATGCACGATGACCAGCATGGAACCGCCATCATCAGTGCCGCCGGTCTGAAGAACGCCCTGGAAGTAATAGGCAAGGATATTAAACAGGTGAAGATTGTGGTCAATGGAGCCGGTGCTGCCGCCATTTCCTGCACAAAACTGTATATGGCCATCGGTGCCCAGAAAGAGAACATCGTGATGCTGGACTCCAAGGGTGTCATCCGTGCTGACCGCCAGGACTTGAATGAGCAGAAGCGCTTCTTTGCCACCACGAGGACTGACATCAGGACACTGGAGGAAGCCGTGAACGGAGCTGACGTATTTGTAGGATTATCAAAAGGCAACGTACTTTCAAAAGACATGGTACGCACCATGGCTAAGGACCCTATTATCTTTGCGCTGGCCAATCCTGTTCCGGAAATCAGCTATGAGGATGCCATGGAGGCAAGGCCTGACGTGCTGATGTCAACAGGTCGCACAGACTATCCTAACCAGATTAATAATGTAATAGGATTCCCCTACATTTTCCGTGGGGCACTGGATGTTCATGCCAAGGCCATTAATGAAGAAATGAAGTTGGCCGCCGTCTATGCCATTGCTGATTTGGCCAAGCAGCCTGTTCCCGACGTGGTAAACGACGTGTACAAGGTAAATAATCTTCGGTTCGGGCGTGACTACTTCATTCCCAAGCCAGTTGATCCTCGCCTGATTAGTGAAGTGAGTGCAGCTGTGGCAAAAGCAGCCATTGACAGCGGCGTAGCCCGAAAGCAAATCACCAATTGGAATCAGTACAAAGACTCTCTCTCGGTCCTTTTAGGACAAGAAACCAAGCTCACCCAGCAACTTTACGCCACAGCAGCTGCACACCCCCAACGGGTTGTTTTTGCCGAAGGAATCCATCCCACCATGCTCAAGGCGGCTGTCCAGGCCAAGGCAGAGGGAATCTGCCAGCCCATCCTACTGGGAAATGACGAAGTGATTGCCAAGTTAGCCAAGAGTCTTGACCTATCGCTGGAAGGCATTGAAATAGTCAATTTGCGCCATCCCTCTGAGCAGGAGCGTCGTGAACGCTATGCCCGCATACTGGCAAAAAAACGTCAGCGTGATGGCTATACGTTCCAGGAGGCTAACGACAAGATGTTCGAGCGCAACTACTTCGGCATGATGATGGTGGAGACAGGTGAAGCCGACGCTTTCATCACTGGCCTATACACTAAATATTCAAATACGGTGAAGGTAGTGAAAGAGATTATCGGCATAAGGCCAGAATACCAGCATTTCGGTGCCATGCACATCATCAATTCCCCTAAAGGAACATTGTACATCGCTGATACACTGGTCAACGAGAATCCCGACACCGACACGCTGGTGGATATTGGCAAGCTGGCTGCTACTGCCGTTCGTTTCTTCAACGAAAAGCCGGTCATCTCTATGGTCAGCCACTCAAACTTCGGCTCTTCGCAAAGCGACGGTGCACTGAAGGTGAAACATGCCGTGCAGCAGTTGCAGCAGCTTTATCCTGACCTGCCCATTGACGGCGAAATGCAAATAGGATTTGCGCTCGACCGCGAATTGCGCGACGAACAGTATCCGTTCTCCCGACTAAAGGGGAAGGATGTGAACACGCTTGTATTCCCCAACTTGACTTCGGCCCGTTCCAGCTATAAGATGCTGCAAATGCTTGGGGCCGATGCCGAGATTATAGGCCCCATCCAGATAGGTCTCAACAAGGCCATTCATTTCGTTGACTTTGGTGCATCGGTTCGTGATGTGCTCAACATCGTTGCAATTGCCACTATCGATGCCTACGTGTTCAAGGTAAAGGACCGGATAGCCAAGCACAACTCTTAGTTCAAAAAAGTTTTTCCCAAGAGAACGTTGAACTACAAATTTATGGTGCATAGCGTACTTATTTCACTTGCAAGTAATTATGAGCAGAAAAGCAATCTGTGCGAAGCCCGCAAGGCTCTCGCACAGATTCTTGTGTCAACTGATTACACCGAGGAAATATGGACGGAGGCGGTAGGTAAAGGACGGGGCTATTACCTGAACCAGCTGGTCAAAGCCTGTACAGAGCTGAACAGCTTGCAACTCTCGTCCCGACTGAAAGAGATGGAGCTGACATTGGGCCGCACAGACGATGACCGACAGATAGGGAGAGTAAGGATAGACCTGGATTTGCTGGAACACGACGGGGTGCGTTTCCATCTTCGCGACTGGGAAAGGCCCTACATCCAGCAATTACTGAAATTGTATCCTAGATGCCCATTATAAACATGACGGTTGACGCCATTACAGCATGAAATTGCTACTGATAAATAACAAACTGCTATATTTACTTGCCACACTGAAAGTTTTTTACTACCTTTGCAACCAAAAGTATCATTCTATAAAATCAAACTGAATCACAATGAAAAGAGACAACGCCATCTTTGAGATGATTGACCGTGAGCATCAGCGCCAGCTGAAAGGCATTGAACTGATTGCCAGTGAGAACTTCGTCAGTGACCAGGTCATGCAGGCCATGGGCTCGTGCCTGACCAACAAGTATGCCGAGGGTTATCCCGGCAAGCGCTATTACGGTGGCTGCCAGGTTGTGGACGAGGTGGAACGTCTGGCCATTGAGCGGGTATGCAAGCTTTTTGATGCTGAATATGCCAACGTACAGCCTCACTCTGGCGCTCAGGCCAATGCTGCCGTACTCCTGGCCGTATTGCAGCCCGGCGACACCTTCATGGGACTTAACCTGGCCCATGGTGGTCACCTTTCCCACGGCTCACTGGTCAATACGAGCGGTATTCTCTACAAGCCCGTGGGCTATAATCTGAACAAAGAGACCGGACGTGTGGATTACGACGAGATGGAGGCCCTTGCTCTTGAGCACAAACCCAAGCTGATCATTGGTGGAGGCTCAGCCTACAGTCGTGAATGGGATTACAAACGGATGCGTGAGATAGCAGATAAGGTGGGAGCCCTTCTGATGATTGACATGGCTCATCCTGCCGGACTGATTGCCGCTGGTTTGCTCGACAACCCCGTGAAGTGGGCTCACATCGTCACTTCCACCACACACAAGACCTTGCGTGGACCGCGTGGCGGCATTATCCTGATGGGAAAGGACTTCGAGAATCCATGGGGACTGAAGACACCTAAAGGTGAGGTGAAGATGATGTCTGCCCTGCTTAACAGTGCTGTATTCCCCGGCCAGCAGGGTGGTCCGCTGGAGCATGTCATCGCAGCCAAGGCTGTTGCGTTCGGCGAAGCTCTTCAGCCAGAGTTCAAGGTGTGGGCAGTTCAAGTACAGAAGAATGCCAAGGTTCTGGCTGACGAGCTGATGAAGCGTGGCTTCACCATCGTCAGTGGCGGCACGGACAATCACTCCATGCTGGTTGACCTCCGCTCAAAATATCCCAACCTGACCGGTAAAGTTGCCGAGAATGCCTTGGTGGCAGCCGACATTACCGTCAATAAGAACATGGTGCCCTTCGATACCCGTTCAGCATTCCAGACCAGCGGTATCCGCCTTGGTACACCGGCCATCACCACTCGTGGCGCCAAGGAAGACATGATGGTTTTCATTGCCGAACTGATAGAAGAAGTGCTTAATGCTCCTGAGGACGAGCAGGTGATTGCCAGCGTCAGACAACGAGTTAATGACAAGATGAAGGATTATCCTCTATTCGCTTATTAACCAAGCGACTATCCCAATGAGACGACCACTTTTACTATTACTAACTTTACTCAGCGCTGCCAGCCTTATAGCCCAACCCAAGTTTGAGGCTGGCAAGCGCTATTTCATTGTTTGCCAGCAGTTCCCGCAAGGTTGTGTCACTGACGGGGCTACGGCAAATCGAAACACACCACTCTACTACTCTACTACTACAAATCAAAACGAGGAGAATCTTTGGATTTTCGAAGAGGTCTACTGGGGGAACTTCACCATCAAGAATGCCAAGACGGGACAATATGTAACCTATGATGGAGTCCGCCAGGACTCTCCACAGCTTCGCCGCTATGTCAGTATGACCAACGAGATAGATGGCAACAAGTCTTTATGGAGCATCCGTGAGCAGCCTCAGGAAAACGTCTATCAGATTCGCAATGTCGAACAGGATGACCATATCTGGGACGTTCGGGTTGACAGCTATTGTGTGGGTACGTACTCTAATACTGGAGACAGCAACCAGAACCAATGCTTCTTGTTCTATGATGAGAATGGTCAGGTCATAGGAGAACGAGCCGACAACTATACCCCCGAAGGATTTGACGTTTCATCCTGGCTTGAGGCCACCAGTGAGTCACTTGACTTTTGGCAGGTGGATGGTGGATGGTTCCTGAACACTGGGGCCGGTGGAGCCCACATTGGTGACATGGCATATCTGTATGCTCCATTTATTGAGAACTGGCATGAATCAGCTCAAGGACCATTGGAAGATTGCTCACTGACACAGACGCTTCAGAATCTTCCTTCCGGAACTTACACGCTCCAAGCTGACATGATGGCGGTGCGGCAAGCCTACGGGTGGGGGCAGGGCGACAGACCTGCAACCGGCGTACAGCTCTTTGCCAATGATTATAAGACGAAAGTGGCAACTGGCAATGACCCACCCGAGCGTTTTTCTGTAGACTTCGTTCTCGACGACTCGGGCATTGTCACGCTAGGCGTCAGTGCAAAAAACACCAATGCCAACTGGATAGCCATTGACAACATTCAGGTGCTCTATCATGGCACAGATGAAGAAATGCTTGAGGGCGAGAAAGAAAAAATACGCAAGGAATTGGCCGACTATTTCACCCCGAACGAGATTGAGGCTCGCATCAGCGCCTGCGGCAACAGCTTCTACGAACTGGAACAGCTGCGAAAGAGCATTGCCACCATGGCCAGCACAGATCCGCTGGCTAAGGCCATGAAGAACCTACATGTGGAAGAAAGGGCACTTGTCTATGTAGAATCGCTTGACCTCTATCTATGCACCCTCCCCTTAGAGAATTTTGGCAGTACCTACCAAGCCCGCATCGACTATGAGCCCCGTGAAGGCTATGGCACACTGACCATTGACGGAACCAAGGTGGAGCCAGGCAGCAACTATAGGTTCCAGAACGTACGAGGTGGCCGCAACTATCGGTTCAGCATTACTGATCCTGATGGGAAGAAGATAGAGAAGAGCATCACCTTCACCTCACTTCCTGTGGTGAAGATTTATGGGTCGTTCAATAACGACTACCAACCAGGCAGCATCATCGTCCACGAGACTGACAAAGCTGCTCCTGAGTTGTTGCGAATGAGAGCAAAATGGCGTGGCGGCATCACCAACAGCAATGGTAAGCACAAGCGCAACTATCATGTAAAACTGCTTGACGAGAATGGTGAGAAGCTGGAAACGAAGTTCTTCGGACTACGCAATGACAATTCCTGGATCCTGGAGAGCTGCCAAGTGGATATGAGCCGCATTCGCAACCGTGTGCTCACCGATTTATGGAACGACTACTCCACCCCGCCCTACTACATTGACCAGGAACCAAAGGCCAAGAGCGGCACCCGGGGACAATTCGTGGAGCTGATTCTGAACGACGAGTACCGTGGCATCTACTGTATGACAGAGAACATGGATCGCAAGCAGCTCAAACTGAAGAAGCACGACGACGAAGCCAATGTCACCCACGGTCAGCTATGGAAGTCGAAAGACTGGAGCTATGGTGTCTTCATGGGCCATGACTATAACAGCAATAACTACCCCATGCGCCATCCATCCAGCTATTATCCCCGAAGTGAGATGTGGGAAAACTACCAAGTGAAGTACCCTGCCTTTGAGGACTATGACTACACTACCGACTGGGAAACGCTCTATAATGCTGTCGACTTTGTGTGCACCAGCACCAACAACGTCTTCAAGCAGCATTTCAGCGAGTATTTCGACATGCCAGTGGTCATTGACTACTACATTCTGATGGAAACCATTCTTTCCACCGATAATCATGGAAAGAACATGTACTTTGCCGTCTATGACAAGCAGGTCGACAAGAAAATCACCTTCGCCGTCTGGGATATGGACGCCACATGTGGGCAGCGTTGGAGTGACGAATACTATCACAGCTACCTGCTGCGTCCAGATCAGGACTATGCCCAGTTCATCACTAATAATGAACATGGTGACTATAATCTGTTCCGGCGCTTGCGAAACACCGATACTGATGATTTCAACATGAAAGTTCGCCTGCGCTACCGTGACTTGCGTCAGAACTGGCTGTCAACGGAAAGCATCCTCAACCGATTCCGCACCCAGCTGGACGAATTCAAGACTTGCGGCGCTGCCCAGCGTGAGTACGACAGATGGAGCAAAGACAGCGATGTTGCCAACCGCGAACTGGACTTCACGGTGGAGATGGACTATCTTGACGATTGGTTCACACGCCGCATGGAGTACCTTGACAAGACCCGGTTCAAGATTAGCGAGCTGCCCAATGGCATCAAGGGAGTACAGACGCTCCCCACTACTGCCGACACTGACGCCATCTACAACCTGCGTGGTCAAAAGATAGGCACCGCTGACCATGCAGAACACCTGCCTGCTGGAATCTATATTGTGAATGGAAGGAAAGTGGTAGTGAAATAATAGTATGTATAGTTACCGATAATGATAAACTTAAAGACACGAAAAATGATGAAGAAGTTCCTTTTAGGGTTTACAGGGTTGCTGATGTGCTTCCTGTTCACGTCATGTGGTAATCCCATCAGCAAGATGGAGAGTCTTGTCAAAGACATTGAGAAGAATGGTGACGAATGGACCAAGCCCGATCAGTGGGATGAAGCCCTCGTAATACAGGCCAACTGTTTGATTGACTTCATCAACTCCGACCCTACGGAAGATGAGTATGAAGCATTCAAAGAGGCAATCGATGATTTGGGCGGTGCCATGTCAGACCTGACGGAAAGCAAAGCTGAAAGAGCCAGGGACAAAGCCATCAGCAAGTTTGAGAAGAACCATAAAGACTTGCAGAAGGACTTCGACAAAGCTATGCGTAAATTCAACAGGCTAGGACGAAAATTCGACGATTAACATTTACATTTCTCCATGGCAGGGCGGGCTTTTGTCCGCCCTGTTTGTTCTTCTAGGATTAAGATTCAGACTGCCCCCCTGCTTTGAGATGAGAACGCATGAAAAACCCCGAAGGGTTGGCAGAAGAAACATCTGCCGTCCCTTCGGGACTTTTGTACACCCCCCACTCCAGCAGGGGTTTACCCTGCCTGTGGTCTGGATGCCCCTTTGGGGCTTAGTTGTTCACCGTTCCACCGACAATGTCGAGCAGCTCACTGGTGATAGCCTGCTGACGGCTCTTGTTGTACTGCAGGTTCAGCTGGCGAAGCAACTCGTCGGCATTGTCAGTTGCAGTTTGCATAGCCACCATACGTGCGGCATGCTCAGAAGCAACACTGTCAAGCAAAGCAGTATAAAGCATCAGATGAGCCAACTTGGGAATGAGCTGAGAAAGAACGGTGTCCATATCCGGCTCCACAATAAAGTTGTCGTTCAGTGGCTTCGTCTCTTCCTCCTGATGTTCACGCTGGCGGCGGTTCTTCTTCAGGTACTCCTGTGCTTTCTTGGTGACCACATTCGACGTAAGGTCACGTTCATGGTCACGTTCAAGCTCTGTCTCAATGTCGATGGGCAGGAATATCTTCCGCGTCAGCACCTGAGAGCCGGCACTCTTGAAGTGGTGATAAATCAGCTCCACCTTGTCAATCTCGCCTTTGGCGAAGCGCTCGCCAAGCGTCATGGCCAAGTCTATACAGGGCGCAACGCTGGGATGGTCGACCATATCAGCAAAGTCGCCCTTCACCCGCAGGCCCAGCTTGGCAGCCTTCTCAGCCACCTTACGGCCAATGGGATAAACCTCAACGTTCTCTTCGCCCAGTTCCGAGATGTATTCGTTGGCCGTATGTTGCATCAGCTTGATGACGTTAGCATTGAAGCCACCGCAAAGCGAAGAGTTGGACGAGAATACCAGCAGAGCCACTCGTTTCACCGGACGCTCCTGGTCATAGATGGTCTGTGCCTCAGCCTCGGCCGCCAGGAAGCTCTTCAGAATGTGCTCCAGCAGTGTCTCGTAGGGCAGCATGTTCTGAATGGCCACCTGGGCATGGTGCAGCTTTGAACTGGCCACCATTTTCATGGCAGAGGTGATCTTGCGCGTCGAGTTGACTGAAGCAATACGTCCTTTTATCTCCTTTAATGACGGCATAGGCTACTAAGCTTTATACGTGGCAGCAATATCAGCCATGACGGCCTCAATCTTACCTGTTGTAGCGTCATCAATCTTACCACTTCCCAGTGTCTCAATGACCTCGGGAGCAGTAGAGCGCAGCTTATCAAGGAACTGGTCCTGGCACTGGCGCACCTTGTCAATGGGCACGTCGCGCATCAGGCCATGCACACCACAATAGAGGATGGCCACCTGCTCGCCAACGGGCATGGGGCTGTACTGAGGCTGAATGAGCAACTGGTTGTTCTTACGTCCACGGTCCAGCGTCATGGCGGTCACGGCATCCATATCGGAAGAGAACTTCGAGAAGGCCTCCAGCTCACGATACTGAGCCTGGTCAATCTTCAGTGTGCCGGCCACCTTCTTCATAGACTTGATCTGTGCCGAGCCACCCACACGGCTCACCGAGATACCCACGTTGATGGCAGGACGGAAGCCCTGGTTGAACAGGTCGCTCTCCAGGAATATCTGGCCGTCGGTAATCGAGATGACATTCGTGGGGATGTATGCCGACACGTCGCCAGCCTGCGTCTCAATGATAGGCAGAGCCGTCAGCGAACCGCCACCCCTCACATGGCCTTTCATGCATTCGGGCAGGTCGTTCATCTGCTCGGCCACCTCCTGCTGCTCGTTCATTTTGGCTGCACGCTCCAGCAGGCGGCTGTGTAAGTAGAACACGTCGCCGGGATAAGCCTCACGGCCAGAGGGACGGCGCAGAATGAGCGACACCTCACGATAGGCTACGGCTTGTTTCGACAGGTCGTCGTAGACCACCAAGGCGGGCAGGCCTCGGTC